>JAZLKL010000017.1:0-3550 GCA_045597585.1 Bacteroidaceae bacterium
TCGCTCTTCAAGGTCTTCCAGTATGCCACAGCCTTGTCCCACTCCTCACCCTTGGGAGCGTACTCACGTCCCTTGAGGTACTCGAAGGTGGTCTCATCGGGAGCGATGATGCCGGCACGGCTACCCATCTCGATAGAGAGGTTAGAGAGGGTAAGACGGCCCTCCATAGACATATTGCGTATGGTGCTACCTGCATACTCCACCGCATAGCCGGTGGCGCCGCTGGTGGTCATCTGCGCCATGATGTAGAGAGCCACATCCTTGGCGGTAGTACCCTTGGGCAGTTCGCCCTCAATGTTGATGCGCATGGTCTTGGGCTTCGACTGCAGGATGCACTGGCTGGCCAGCACCTGAGCCACCTCGCTGGTACCGATACCCATGGCAATAGCGCCCACGGCACCGTGGGTAGAGGTGTGTGAGTCACCACACACGATGGTCATGCCGGGCAGGCTCAGCGCCTTCTCAGGACCTACCACATGGATGATACCATTGTCCTTAGTACCCATGGCGAAATGCTTGATGCCAAACTCCTTGCAGTTAGCCTCAAGGGTCTCCACCTGCTTGCGTCCCACGGGGTCATTGATCACCTCCTGCTGGTCGCTGGGTGTGTTGTGGTCGGGCATTGCCACCACATGGTCGGGACGGAACACCTTGATGTTCTTATCTCTCAACGTGTCGAATGCCTGAGGGCTGGTTACCTCATGTGCATACAGACGGTCAATATACAACTGTGTGGGACCATCCTCCACGTTCTGAATCACGTGCGCATCCCAGATCTTGTCGAAGAGGCAAGAGCCCCTCCGTCCGCCGTTGGCGGCCACCTCCCCCATGGGGAGGGTTTGGTTTGTATTGTTGCTCATTTTATAATTATGTTATTTTATTCAATTCGTCTATTATTGCATTCACTACTCTGACTGTGTCGTACAAGAAGCCGTATCTATAAAATCCTCCCCATTAGGGGGGAGGTGGCCGAAGGCCGGAGAGGGCCCTGACGGGAGGGGGTCTTACTTCTTAAACTTATTGATGCAGTCGATATAGGCCTCCACGCTTGCGGTGACGATGTCGGTATTGGCACCAAAGCCGTAGTACACATGGCCATCGTACTCCACCTGCATGTGCACCTTGCCCATGTCGTCCGAGCCCTTTGAGATAGCCTGGATGGTGAACTCCTTCAAGGTCATCTGACGCTTGATGATGTTCTTCATCGCCTTGATGGCAGCATCCACCGGACCGTTGCCGCTGGCACTTGCCTCAAACTTCTCGCCTGCGATGTCCAGACCGATGCAAGCCACGCTCTTCACGCCCATGCCGGTAGTTACCTGCAGGTAGTCCAGCTTCACGCTGTGAGCCGTGGCACGGTCGGCACCCGCCAGCACCAGGATGTCGTCATCGGTGACCTCCTTCTTGCGGTCGGCCAGCTTCAGGAACTCCTGATACAGCTTGTCCAGCTTCTCGCCTTCCACCTCTACGCCGTTGATGCTCAGACGGTGCTTCAGGGCAGCACGTCCCGAACGGGCGGTCAGCACGATGGCGTTGTCGTCGATACCCACTTCCTTGGGATCCATAATCTCGTAGGTCGATACATTCTTCAGCACACCGTCCTGGTGGATACCGCTCGAGTGCGCAAAGGCATTCTTACCCACGATAGCCTTGTTGGGCTGCACGGGCATGTTCATCAGCGAACTGATCATGCGGCTTGTGGGGTATATCTTCTGCGTGTTGATGTTCGTCTCGATGCCCAGGTCGGGATGCGTCTTGAAGATCATGGCCACCTCCTCAAGCGAGGTGTTACCGGCACGCTCACCGATACCGTTGATGGTTACCTCCACCTGACGTGCACCTGCCAGCACGCCCGACACGGTGTTGGCCGTAGCCATACCCAGGTCGTTGTGGCAATGGGTGGACAGGATGGAAGTACCTGCCGAGAAGGCATCCACATGCTCGTAGAGGTACTTTATCTTGTCGTAGTATTCGTTGGGCACGCGGAAGCCGGTGGTGTCGGGGATGTTGCACACCGTGGCACCTGCCTTGGTCACAGCGTCGATGACGCGTGCCAGATACTCGTTGTCGGTACGACCGGCATCCTCGGCATAGAACTCCACGTCCTCTACGTACTTCTTGGCATACTTCACGGCTGCCACGGCACGCTCGATGATCTCCTCGCGGTTGCTGTTGAACTTAAACTTGATATGGCTGTCGCTCGTACCGATACCGGTATGGATGCGCTTGTGCTTGGCATACTGCAAAGCCTCTGCTGCCACGTCAATGTCCTTCTGCACGGCACGGGTCAGCGCACAGATGGTGGGCCATGTCACGGCCTTGCTGATTTCAATCACGCTGTTGAAATCACCGGGTGACGAAATAGGGAAGCCTGCCTCGATGACGTCCACGCCAAGTGCCTCCAACTGGCGAGCCACCTGAATCTTCTCAACGGTATTCAACTGGCATCCGGGCACCTGCTCGCCATCGCGCAGGGTTGTGTCAAAAATAAAAAGTCTGTCACTCATATCTTTTAAAATTTACAAATTCATGAAAGTCTCGCACGCGCTTACACGCGAAAAACGGCGCAAAGATACAAAATAATAGACAAGAAAGCAAATAATTTGCCCGAAACTTTACGAGTGGCCTCGCTGAGGTCACTCTGACGCCCTTTTCCGCTGCTTCGCCACCCTGGTTTAAAAGGTGAAAAAACGATTGTTACAACTTAGGGTTTTTCCCCCTCCATATAGGGAAAACCCGACTAAACCCAAAGCCTTTTTAGCGGTCAAATAGACAGAAGGCAATCAAAAAACATTGCCCAACAATAGAACAAAAAAATTATAAACTATAAAAACAAGACAACATGAAAACTTTAAGCATTTCAATTTTGGCAGTAGCATTCTTCGCAGTTTCTAACGTATGCAAGGCACAGCAGAACAACAGTGTAAACGACAAGCAGAACGCAACAGAGCAGGTTGCCATGGGTCACCACATGCACGGCATTCACTTCGGCAGAGGTCTCCGTCACCACAGAGCTGGTTTCGCCCCTATGGCCATGTCATCAAGAGAGGGTTTCCAGGCTATGCGTCCCGCTTCCATGATGATGCCCCGTCTCACCGAACTGAGCGAGGAGCAGCTCGCCAAGATGAGCAAGAAGGACCGTCGCGACTACAAGAAGGCTGTCAAGCAGGCTCGCAAGGAGATGAAGCTCGCACAGGAGCAGATCAAGTCGGCCAGAGAGTACGCTGATGCTTCCATCGAGGACAAGATGAATGTGGCACAGGAGATCCAGCACACCATGCACATCGCTAAGCGCTACACACAGAAGGCTAACCGCATCGCCTTCAACCAGAAAGCAGAGGCATAGTTTTTAGGGGAGTTAAAGGAAGTTAAACTTTGGAAGTTAAGGGAAGTTAAGGGAAGTTAAGGGAAGTTATCGCTCCTTCGTCGCTTTGGAAGTTAAAGGACGATACGTTTGCAATATGCATTCAAGGAGGAAGACATTCGTCCTTTAACTTCCCTTAACTTCCTTTAACTTCCTAAGCGTAGCGATAACTCCCTTAACTAAAGC
>JAZLKL010000018.1:0-5042 GCA_045597585.1 Bacteroidaceae bacterium
GAACTGGTACCCTGGCGACAAGGACGGAAAGGGTGGCGTGCTGAACCTCGTCACCAAGCGTGGTCACCTTCGTGGTGCCAATAGCCGCCTCTCGTGGACGCAGGTGGAGACCGGTAGTGCCATTACCTGGAAGTATCCCTCGTGCGTGTTGAGTGGCGATGGCAGTCAGGCTGAGTTCTACAGCGTGGCTGTCACCAACAACTATCAGCAAGCCGATACGGGTACCAAGATGATTCACATTGGCAAGAACACCAAGTCAACCATTATCTCGAAGGGTATCTCGGCTGGCAAGAGTCAGAACTCATACCGTGGATTGGTCAAGGTTAGCAGTAAGGCTGACGGGGCGCGCAACTATTCTTCGTGCGACTCTTTGTTGCTGGGTAGCGAGTGTGGTGCGCACACATTCCCTTATATGGATGTGCACAACGATACCGCCATTGTGGAACATGAGGCCACTACCAGCAAGATCAGCGAGGAGCAGCTCCTCTATTGCAACCAGCGTGGCATCCCCACCGAAGAGGCTGTCTCGCTCATCGTCAATGGCTATGCCAAGGAGGTCATCAACAAGCTGCCCATGGAGTTTGCCGTCGAAGCACAGAAACTGCTGGGAGTAAGCCTGGAAGGGAGTGTGGGATAAAAGACCCTCTCCCCCGCCTCCCCCATAGAGGGGGAGGGGCGCTACCGCGATAGCGGAAACGCAAGGAGAGAGGTAATACAGTTGACGAATGATAAGTGGCTCGATAATTGTAAGGACAGATTAATTACATGTCAAAATATGGATAGGTTCTTCAAGACTTCCTCACCAGACTGGTATGAACTTCTTAAGGAAAATGCAAGGAAGAATCGAGAGAATCCTACCGAAGCAGAGTACGTTCTTTGGCAGTATTTGAAGAATAAGCAGTTAGGAGTGAAATTCCTGCGTCAACACGTCGTCTTAGACTACATTGCAGATTTTATCTGTTTAGAGAAACTCCTGATCGTTGAAGTAGATGGCGGTTATCATCAAAAGTTGGAACAGCAACTTCTTGACGAAGAAAGGACAAATCGTTTAGAGAATAAAGGATATAGAATAATAAGGTATACCAACGAACAAGTTTTGATGGATACCGAGAAAGTGATAGAAAGCATAAAGGAACATTTAAAATAAAGTCCTTCGCATGCATCCTGCCCCTCAGAGGACAGGAGCTCCCTCCCCCTCCACGGGGGAGGGCGGGGGGAGAGGGTCTATTATGTTAGAAATACGAAACCTGCATGCCAGCGTAAATGGCAAAGAGATATTAAAGGGCATTAACCTTACCATCAACGATGGAGAGGTGCATGCCGTCATGGGCACCAATGGTGCTGGTAAGTCAACCCTGAGCAATGTCATCGTGGGCAATCCTGCCTATGAGGTGACACAGGGCGAGATTATCTTCAATGGAAAGAATCTGCTGGACATGAAGCCTGAGGAACGCGCCCAGGAAGGCATCTTCCTCTCCTTTCAGCAGCCTGTCGAGATACCTGGCGTCAGTATGACCAACTTCATGCGCGCTGCGCTCAACGCTAAGCGTAAGCACCAGGGACTGGAACCTCTCCCCGCAGGAGACTTCCTGAAGCTGATGCGTGAGAAGCGCAAGATCGTGGAGCTGGACAGCAAGTTGGCCAATCGTTCCGTCAACGAGGGTTTCTCGGGCGGTGAGAAGAAGCGCAACGAGATCTTCCAGATGGCTATGCTCGAACCTACCTTCAGCATTCTTGACGAGACTGATTCGGGCTTGGACGTGGATGCGCTCCGTATCGTGGCAGAGGGATTCACCAAACTGCGCACACCCCAGACGAGCGCCATCGTCATCACACACTATCAGCGTTTGCTCGATTACCTGAAGCCCGACATCATACACGTGCTTATTGATGGCCGCATCATCAAGACCGCTGGTCCTGAGTTGGCGCTTCAGATTGAAGAGAGAGGTTTTGACTGGATTAAGGAAGAGGCAGGTATCTAATTCGATATGATGAGTGCAGAACAACAATATATAGACCTCTATGCCGAGTGCCTGGCTATGCTCGATGTGCACTCTGCCCCTGTGCTGAATGCCTTGCGCGAAGAAGCCTATGAGAATTTTCAGCGCCTGGGCTTCCCCTCGCAGAAGGTGGAACGCTATAAGTACACGAATGTGGCAGAGGCTTTTGCTCCTAACTATGGACTGAACCTGAACCGCATCGACATCCCGGTCAATCCCTATGAGGTGTTCAAGTGCGATGTGCCCAATCTCAGCACCTCGCTCTACTTTATGGTCAACGACCAGTTCTATGCCAAGGCACAGCCTTCCGTGGCTTTGCCCGAAGGCGTGATGGTGGGTTCGCTCTGCGAGGCTGCCCGTAAGCACCCTGAGTTGGTGGCTTCCTACTATGGCAAACTGGCACGTACTTCAAAGGATGCCATCAATGCCCTGAACACCATGCTGTGCCAGGACGGACTCTTTGTGTACGTTCCTAAGAACGTGGTGGTGGAGCGTCCCATACAAATCGTGAACGTACTGCGTTCCGACGTCGATCTTATGGTAAACCGTCGGGTGCTCATTGTCTTGGAGCAGGGTGCCAGCGTCAAACTGCTCTTTTGCGATCATGCTATCGACGACCGCAACTTCCTTACCACCCAGGTTGTCGAGACCTATGTGGGAGAGAATGCTCACCTCGAACTTTACGAACTGGAGGAGACGCATGTCAAGAACACCCGTTTCAGCAACCAGTATGCCGACCAGCAGACCTACAGTACGGCCGTGCTCGACAGCATCACGCTGCATAATGGTGTAACCCGTAACCGTACCGACCTCACTCTCTCGGGCGAATATGCAGAGACTACCCTCAACGGCCTTGTCATTGCCGACAAGGAGCAGCAGGTGGATAATAATACGCTCATCGACCACAAGGCAGCTCATTGCCAGTCGAATCAGCTTTACAAGTATGTGCTCGACGATAAGGCGCGTTGTGCCTTTGCCGGCCGTGTGCTGGTGCGCGAGGGGGCACAGCAAACCACCTCACAAGAGACCAATGCCAACCTGCTGGGTAGCAAGGAGGCACGCATCTACACGCAGCCTATGCTCGAGATCTATGCCGACGATGTGAAGTGCTCGCATGGCAGTACTGTGGGACAGTTGGGCGAGCAGGCCATGTTCTACATGCAACAGCGAGGCATCCCCTATCAGGAGGCTCGTATGCTCCTCAAGTTTGCCTTTGCAGCCGATGTGCTTCAAACCATTAAACTCGATGCCTTGCACGATCGTCTCAGCTACCTTGTCGATAAGCGATTCCGTGGCGAACTGAGCAAGTGCGAGGGTTGCAAGATGTGTAAATAAATCGCGCTGCGCGCTTTAATAGCAGGGGCAACGAGTCAACAAGTCAACGAGTCAATAAGTCAACCTGTCCGACCCACCGGAAACTCCTGAGATTCCGGATTATCCGGTCCCCGGAACCCCCATCAACCCCACAAGCCAGCTATTTCGCGCCAGCCAATTGTGAATTGTGCATTGTGAATTATGAATTACAAAGATCTCTTCATCGACTTTGACGACACGCTCTACGATACGCATGGCAATGCTCAGATTGCCCTGCGTGAGCTTTTTGAGTACTACCACTGGGAACAGTATTTTGAGCGTTTAGAGGACTTTACCGAGCCTTACTGGCTCACCAACGTGCTGTTGTGGACCGACTACGCAGCAGGTTCCATCACGCGCGACTATCTTATGGTGGAGCGTTTCCGTCGTCCCTTGGAGCGATTGAATCCTACCCGCGAATATTGCCTGGAGGTGAGCGATAAGTTTCTCGACCTCTGTGCTGTCAAGCCGGGTGTGGTGCCTGGGGCACACGAACTGATGGACTATCTCAAGGCCAAAGGCTATCGTCTGCATCTTTGCAGTAATGGCTTTCACGAGGTGCAGTATCGCAAGTTACGTTCCAGCCGTATGCTCGACTATTTTGATACCATCATCCTGAGCGAGGATGCAGGAGCCAACAAACCTTCCGCCACATTCTTCGACTATGCCATGAAGCAGACCGGTGCGCAGAAGGAGACTACCCTGATGATTGGCGACAATTTCAATACCGACATTCTGGGTGCTCAGCGTTATGGTTTGCGGGTAATGTTTTTCAATGCCCGTCCCGACCAGTTCCAAGCGCCTTCTCCAGTGGATTACGAGGTCAACACACTTTTGGAGATTAAGGACATCCTTTAATCTCCAAAAGCAGATTTTAATTTTGTCATTGTTTTTCTCTTCCTAAAGCCTTCCCGATATCATCCCGATATCAACCCGATACATTCCCGTTACATCCCCGTAGGTTTTCATCCCGAAGAAAATGGGTGTTTTGGCCTTTTTTTCACAATTATGTGTAAAGAAAAAGTAAAAAGACACTATGGACTATGAAGGCCGAAGGGCTCGACGAAGTCCGTTCGGCTTGCCGCTTCGCAGCTCGCCTGAGAAGAACTACAAACTATGATCTATGAACTATGAACTGCCCCCTCTATCTCCCCGAGGGGAGAAGCCTCTCCCCCCGCCCTCCTTCAAATGGGAGGGGGCTTTTTGTCCTTGTGACGAAAAGTCTAGGGAAGGGGGCTTGTTCTTATTTTGTTTTTAGTTGATTGAAGTTTAGGATTTTAAATTGATTTTTCCTTAGATTTTAAGGCCGTAGGCCGACGTCAAACATGTCGTTCCATTATTTTTGATTTAGATTTTAACCTTGATTTTTATTGTTATTCTTCAATTTTTGATAAAAACCAAGATAAACCCCTTGAAGAGTATGGGTATCAGGCACCTGATGCTATGCACTCCTAACTAAAGTTTCTCACCTTTTGAGAGTGGTCTGATTTGATTATTCATCTCTATGCCGCCTTGTCGTATTCTTGCAATGCATTCAACATCACCGCACACTTCTTGGCAGCCTTTTCGTTGTTCAGTATGTTTTCTGTGAGTTCTTCCAGATTTATGCTCATTACTTCAGAGAGAAGTCGACAGGAATAGACGAGCTTCCTCCAATCCATTGTGGAGCGGTTGTACATTCTGTAGAAG
>JAZLKL010000019.1:0-7177 GCA_045597585.1 Bacteroidaceae bacterium
CCATGTTGTATATTATGGATGTTTATTGTTTATTAGTTTCTATTTTGGTGCAAAGTTACAAAAAAAGCACGAAAAATGAAAGAAAAGAAAGGTTTTTCTTTATAAGAAAAAGATGATAAATGTGACGTTTTTTAGGGTTTCTTGAGACTTTGTGTTTCGGGGGCTTTCTGCGTAGGGATTCTGCTGTTTCTGGGAGGTGTTTTGTCGTGTCTTGCCATCTGTTGTGACGGGTTGTCTTAGCTTCAGGATCCCAAATATTTGTATTCTTTAAGCGCTTGGGTTAAGAAGCCACGGGCTTGAATCGACGTCCTATGTTCCTTCTTGTTTCACTCAAGTTTCACTCAGTTGGCTTACGTCTGGCTTACGTGTTTTTACGTAAGCCAGACGTAAGCCAACTGAGTGAAAGTAATGTGCACCTTGGAGGATGGAGGAGCTTTTGTTGGATTTGCTGTCTTTCGGGGTTTTTGTCTAATGCTTAATGGGTATTGTAATAGAGGTTTGCTGTTTGAACCGGACTCCTTGGTGCGGTCCAGTACGGCAATGCGCTTACGGCCCTTGGGTACTGCAGCCAGTCTTGTGGGTAAGGGCGCTGCCATGCCTTTGTAAACAAGAAAAGGAGAGTATCGTTAGATACCCTCCTTTTATACTTTTGCGAAAAGAATCGACTTTATTAACCGAGCTTCTGGATGTGCTTAGCCAACTTTGACTTAAGATTTGCAGCCTTGTTAGCGTGGATGATGTTCACCTTAGCCAACTTGTCCAAAATCTTCTGTACGCTTGGGTACAACTCTACTGCGGTTGCCTTGTCGTTTGTAGCACGCAACTTGCGAACTGCGTTACGCATTGTCTTGGCGTAGTAGCGGTTGTGAAGTCTTCTTTTCTCCTCCTGACGGATTCTCTTGATTGATGATTTGTGATTTGCCATTTGTATTTATTGTTTTTTGTTGTGGAGTGTGATGTGGTATGGCGTTTAGACCTCGCACCTATCTCCTTTTTTGTTTTATTGTAGTCCCTAGGAGAGTCGAACTCCTCTTTAGAGAATGAAAATCTCTCGTCCTAACCGATAGACGAAGGGACCCTACCATAAGCAAACTTTCTTCTTTGCATTGTGAGATGCGCCGATGTCCGATTTGCGGGTGCAAAGGTACGGCGATTTTCTGAATTGGCAAAACAATTGCGAAAAAAAATGCTTGAAACGATTTATTTTTTATCTATTTATGTGATTTTTCGCTGTTTTTCGCTAATTTCGCATAGTTTTTTGTCTCAAAAGCCCTCCTTTCTCGAGTGTGCTTTTTTGAGTGTTATGTGATTGAAATTGTCGTTATGTTAGAGAAAACGCGTGGAATTGTACTTCATTCATTACGTTATAATGACGATAGTATGATTGTGGAAGTCTTGACAGAAGAAAGAGGTACAGTCTCTTTTCTTGTCAGGGTGACGCATAGTAAGAAGTCGAATGTGAAGGCACAGCTGTTACGTCCACTCACTATTCTTGAGCTGGATATTGACTATCGTCAGCAACGTTCACTTCAGCGCATACGTGACATGCGCGTGTGCGTACATTATATTAGTATTCCTTACGAACCTTTAAAGGAATGCGTGGCATTGTTCCTGGGTGAGTTTCTCTATTATGCTTTAAGAAACGAAGATCGTAATGAACGTTTGTTTCTTTTTTTGTTGCATTCGCTTGATTGGTTTGATGCTGCGTCAGAGAATTATGCTAACTTCCATCTGGCTTTGCTCATAAAGCTTACTCGTTATCTGGGGTTTTGGCCAAACTGTGAGGGCAGGCGCGAATATGATTTTTTCGATTTGCAAGAAAGTTCGTTTACGGCATTTCGTCCTGTGCATGGTCAATGTCTTAATGCAGAGGAGTCAGAATGGGTTCCTCGTTTCCTTAAGATGAACTACTCTACCATGCGGTTTTTCAAGATGAGCAGGCAGCAGCGAAGTTATGTCCTTGATGTGCTTTGTCATTATTATCGTATGCATATTCCAGAGTTCCCCAGTTTGAAAAGTCTTGATGTTCTTAGAACAATCTTAGATTGAGTTTTTGCGGACAGCAAGAATCGGATTTTGTGTCTTGTGCATTAATGCTCTGTAAGTTATGGCCAGGTTGAACTAGCTTTTTAGACACAAAAAAGCGCAATAGATTTTTTGCTCTACTGCGCCTCTATTGTTCTTTTCTCTTTGTACTTTTTTGTCAGAATACAATGCGCTCGCTTTCTGATGATGTTTCTATTTGCTCTACTTGAGTTTGTTTGTCGCCTATCTTCTTAAGGTCTTCCTTGCTTCGCTTGTAAGTAGGTGTGTTTTCGACCATCGAAATAGTATCGTCGTTGTCAAGATCATTGTCATTAAAGATGTAGATATTGGGTCGATGTGTGGCAGAATCTTTGTTAGAATCTGGACCATAATAGGTATCTATTTTTTGGTTTTCTTCCTCAATTTCATCTGATTGACTCGGTCCGTACTTGCCATCCATGTCTGTAATGTTCCTTAGGCCAAAGCCTGTAGCAAGCACGGTTATCTTGACCTTCTTGCCCAATGAGTCATCGATAGCCATACCCCATTTGGTTTCAACATCGTTGCGGAATTGCTCCATGAACTCATGTACCTCGTTCATTTCCTCCATGGTTACTTCTTCTTCAGCGCTACTTGAACCGAAATTGATGTTGATAAGTATCCTTTGTGAGTTGACAATATCGTTGTTGTTGAGCAATGGACTATCGAGTGCTTCCTGAATGGCTTTCGTGACACGGTTTTCACCTTCTCCATAACCTGTACTCATAATAGCAACGCCACCGTCTTTCAAGACGGTTTTCACATCCTCGAAGTCAAGATTGATCTTGCCTCGCATAGTGATGATTTCTGCAATACTTTTGGCAGCTATCGAGAGTGTGTCGTCTGCCTTGGCAAAAGCATTTAGCAAAGTCAGTTCTGGATATAGTTCGCGTAAACGCTCATTATTGATAACCAACAGTGCATCAACGTGTTTGCTTATTTCTTCTACTCCTTTGAGTGCTTGGAGAATCTTTACTCTTCCTTCAAACTTAAAGGGTATGGTCACGATGCCAACGGTAAGTATGCCAGAGTCTTTTGCGCATTGTGCAATGATAGGTGCCGCACCAGTACCAGTACCTCCACCCATACCCGCGGTGATGAATACCATACGGGTGCCATCGTTAAGCATCTCTTTGATTTGCTCTATGCTTTCGAGTGCTGCTTGTTGGGCTTTCTGAGGACGGTTGCCTGCTCCGAGTCCATCTTTGCCAAGTTGCAGTTTGCAGGGGACGGGTGAGTCTTGAAGTGCCTTGTTATCGGTGTTACAAAGCACATAGGACACGTCGCAGATGCCCTCGTTGTACATGTGGTTTACAGCATTACCACCACCACCTCCCACACCGATTACCTTGATGATGCTGAGGTTGTTGACCTTTTTTAAGTTTGTAAACTCTATTCCTTTGTTTTCTTCAAAACCGGTCATACTTTCATATTTATCAGGTCTTTACTATAATTCTAACTTACTCTTGTGAGGGCTTGGTTTATTCGTCCTCGTTGACCAAATCCTTGAGCCATTCACCCATTTTGCCCCAGAACTTCTTCTTTTTAGGCTTCTTGTCTTTAGCCCCGCTTTCACCTCCTTCTGTTTTACCTTCAGGGAACTTTGTTTCTTCGGGTTTTTCATCTGTGGTGAGCCCCTCTGCATCTTCTTCTACGGGGTCGGGTTGAGTCTCCTCTTCTTCTACAATGGGTTCCTCTGGTTCGGGAGCTTCACCTGTGCAGTTTTCGGTGGCCGTTATAAGCATGGCAATTACTGCATTGAATCCAGCATCAAATGTCATGGTGTCTTCATCTGTCTTGATGGTTGACGTCAGTTTCTTTGCCTGCTTAATTTTGTAGGGGAACTGGTTCTGGAACGGTTTCAGCTCCATAAATGCCTCTGTGAGATCTTGCATGGCAGAACCGCCACCAGTTAGTGTGATACCAGAGAGAAGGTTGTCTTCCCATTTGTCCTTGGTAATTTGGTTCCACACATTGACAACGATTTCACTATATCGTGCACTTACAATAAGCTGTATTTCTCTCTCATTGACTGTTCGGTCGTTGCTGATGTCCACATTTCTGTAAGTGGCATCTTTGTCTTGTGACATCATAGCTACACCGTATCTTGTTTTGAGTTGTTCGGCCTCTTCCATTTCTACGTTGACCAGTTTGGAAAGGTCTAATGTTGCATTGTTGCTTCCAAGTGGAATGGTTGCAAGATGACGTAGAATATTCTTGGTGAAGATAGATACGGTTGTGGTTTCGGCACCTATGTCAACGAGTGCACATCCAGCACGAGTCTCGCTTTCTGTAAGCAGAGCTTTGGCCAGTTCGATGGGGGCAATGAGCAGTTCCACAATCTCTAAACCTGCATCACGCATACAGCTGCGAATGTTTTCCTGTAGCTTGGTTCGTGCAATGATGTTCAGATAGTGACCTTCAATCTTGTCGGCTTGTATGCCGACGGGCTCGTTAGTCTTCTCGTTTCCTACGGTGTATTCCTGAGGTGCAACGTCCAAGATTTCACGTTCGGGATAGTGTGTGGAACGGTTTTCGTCCATGAGTTGATCCACCAGTCTTGAGGTAATCTTTTCATCGAGATTGATAGCGCGTGCCACCTTGTTGCTTTTGGTATGCAAAGATTGTCCGGCAATTCCCACATAAGCACGTGTGATGTACACACCCAGGCGCTGGTTAAGGCGCTCTTTGATGCGTTGGATGGCACTGGTCGTCTTATTGAGGTTACGAACAGTACCACGGCGAATACTGTCGCTGATTTTCTCCTGCTCGAGAGCCAGAATCTGTATGGTGCCGTCTGACTCCTTCTTTCCGGCAACGCCTCTGATGGCTGAACTGCCAAATTCGAAGGCTACGATGATGTTGTTCTCTGCTACCATGGTCATGCTGATGTATATGTAAATTTCGATAAAATAGTAGGCGTTTATCCGATGCTATTTTTCGACTTACAGATGGCTTTTTTTATGTTTTTATCTTGTTTTTATAGCTTTGTTTTACTTTTCAAATAACAAAATTATAAAATAATTTGTTAACTTGCAAATTTATAAATGCTTCATTCGAATATTTATGCGTTTCTGTAAAGAAATAGCTGTTTGCGTGCGTTATTTGGAAAGTTTTTCGCCTTTATTTGCGCGAACCAATAACTATATTGTCATACTCAACATTGATGGTCTTATATTTGTTCCATCCGGTTTCTTTAAGGCCTTTTTGATAGAATACTTTTAGCCTCCACAACTTGTCTTGAATGTGGGTTGGCTCGCCCAGTAAAACGACATGGTCGGATATGCGGGTGTGAAGTCTAACGTCGGTTGGACTCACTACCTCGATTTGCTGGATCTGTGAACGCCAGAATTTGTTGTCTTGGATGTAACGTGCCATCGGCGCCAAATGTTTCTTGGCGAATTTCTTGGTGATCTTTCCTGTAGCAATCACCAGGTTGCCTGTAATCTTACCTATAGGCATGGCATTACCACGTCGATCTAGATAGTATTCCTGGCCGTTATCAGCAAAGATATGCAAGGTCGGTATTTGGGGGATTACCGTCAGTGCAATCTTTCCAGAGGCGGTAAGCGTACTCTTCACCGTGTCGATGTACGGACTTGCGCACAGAGTGTCTTCCACGCCACTTAGATTGAGTTCACTGATAGGTACTCCTACCAGTTTTATGTTTTTCTCGCGAATGATGGCGTTGACTTGATTCTTGTTGATAAGTCCCAAGGACAGGCTATCTTCCACTACCAGTTCCACATCGGTGCATTTCATTTCGTTGGCTTTGTCATGCCCTTTTACGATTGAAATTATCAGGATGGTGGCAACGACCAGGATAAGTAAAACCTTGAATGCTGTTTTCATTTGAACAGATGGGGTAGGGGATTAATGAGATAGTTGATTGGCAATGGCTTCTGAATAATCTTCGATGTCACCGGCTCCAAGTGTGATAAGTACGTCGAATCCACCTCGTTGTACTACCTGAAGGATGTCGTCCTTACTGATCATTTCCTTGTTTCTGCTTGTCAGGTTGTCGTAGATTAGCGCACTTGTGACACCTGGGATGGGCAATTCTCTAGCAGGGTATATGTCAACGATGCTTACGTCATCGAGCTGCGAGAGTGCTTCGGCAAACTCCTTGTAGAAGTCGCGGGTTCGCGTGTACAGGTGAGGCTGAAAGATGGCCTTGATGCGGCGTCCTTCGTAGAGTTGCTTGATGCTGAGAATGCTTTGGCGTATCTCCTCGGGATGGTGTGCATAGTCGCTAAGGTAAACCATTTTGTCGGTCTTTACACGAAAATCGAATCGGCGGTCCACTCCGCTAAACGATGCCATTGCCTTGCGTATATCTTCTTCAGACACTCCTGCAATCTGTGCCAAAGTCATGGCAGCAATGCCGTTTTCTATGTTTACGGTCACAGGCACTCCCAGACTTATGTTCTCTATGTTGCCAAGAGGTGAGATGAGGTCAAAGGTGATTTCACCTCCACCAATCTTGACGTTTTCCGCGTGGAAATCTCCCTTCTCGCGACTATAGGTGTATGTGGTGACACCTTGGCCTGTACGAGGTTGCATCTTCAGATCGGTATGGAGGATGAGGAATCCTCCCTCCACTATGAGACTGCTGTAGTGGCTGAAACTCTCGAGGTAAGCCTCTTCAGTTCCGTAAATGTCAAGGTGGTCAGCATCTGTAGCTGTGATGACGGTTGCAAATGGAGAGAGCCAGTGGAATGAACGGTCAAACTCATCCGCCTCAATCACTACGTAGTCGCTTTTGCTGCTTAAGATGTAGTTAGTTCCGTAGTTCTTTGTAATACCACCCAGGAAGGCATTGCAATCCACAGGGCTTTGGTGCAACAAGTGTGCTGCCATGCTACTTGTGGTTGTCTTGCCATGCGTGCCGGCTACACACAAGCCTTTGTGAGCGCGTGTGAGTGTGCCCAATACCTGGGCACGTTTCTGTATGTCGAATTCCCCTTGACGGAAAAATGTCAGTTCCTTATGCTCTGCTGGAATGGCGGGTGTATAGATGATAAGTGTACTCTCCTTGTCCTTGCATGCCTCAGGTATGAGGTCGACATTCTCCTCATAATGGATGGAAGCACCTTCTTCTTCCAATCTTTTG
>JAZLKL010000020.1:0-8892 GCA_045597585.1 Bacteroidaceae bacterium
CAACCTGCTGTTCTCGCTCTTCATCTGAGGGTCAGAGAAGGTAAGCCATATCTCGCTTACCTCTCCGGGGGCAAAGAACTGATGGATGAACTCAATGTTGGTGCGCAGGAAACCTACATTCTGCATGCCACTCTCCAGGGCATCCTTGGCTCCGGTCCACATACGTGCACCCTTGATGTCCACACCGATGAAGTTCTTGTCGGGGTACATACGTCCCAGTCCTACGGTATATTCGCCACGTCCGCATCCCAACTCCAGTACGATAGGATTGTCGTTATGGAAGAAGTCGGAGTGCCATTTGCCTTTCATCTCGAAGTTCACCACTGGTTCCAGTCCGTCTGCCGTCTTTTCCATCTTGCAGAAGGGCACTTCCACCACAAGTGGATTGCTTGCCATCTCGGCGAATTTCTTTAATTTTCCGTGTCCCATGCCACTTAACGAATATCAATCACAGGTATGTTGTCCTTGTCGTTGTAATAGAGGTTCTCGCCAGCCATACCCCAGATGAAAGTATAGTAGTAGGTACCGGCGGCAGCGTGCATGCTCCACTCGGGCGACATGATGGCCTGTTCGTTGTGCAACCATACGTTGCGGCTCTCCTGGGGCTGTCCCATGACGTGTGAGATGGTCTGCTCCTTAGGCAGGTTGAAGTAATAGTATGCCTCGATGCGACGACCATGAGTGTGAGGAGGCATGGTGTTCCATACTGCACCGGGATTAAGCTGTGTCAAGCCCAGCTGCAACTGGCAGGGACCCTCGGTCAGCACATCGTTGACGATGAGTTTGTACACGGTGCGGTTGTTGGCCTCCTCGGTAGTGCCTACGGGACCCCATACGGCAGCCTTCAGCGAACCCTTACGTCCGTCGAGTGTAATCCATTGTGTCTTGTAGTGGGTATGGGCAGTTGCCGAGTTGAGGTAGAACTTGGCAGGCTTGCTGGCATCCTTGCTGCGAAACTCAACGCTCTTGTTCACATCAGTCCAGTTGCCCTTGCTGTCTCCTTTCCCGTTGGGTTGAAGCATGTGGCCACGGCCAATATAGAGAGCCTCCTTGGGAGAGAGGGCGTATTCCTTGCCATCTACAATGACGAAGCCCTTGCCCTCGCCGCAGTTCACCACACCCAGCTCACGGTTGTACATGAAGTACTTCTCGGGGATGGTATTGTCCACGTCAAGACCCAGCTCCCAGAAGTTCTCCAGCTTCAGCGTCTGGTTGACGGGCATGGCACCGCCAAAGATGAAACGGTCGTAATGGCTATAGGTAAGCAGGATGGAGTCGGCCTCCATCACCTTCTCCATGACAAAGCGCTCGCGCAACGTCTTGGTATCGTAATGCTTCACGTCCTCGGGGTGGCATGCGGTCTGGAAGCGCACGTGCTGGCGACCTACGTAGCGGTCTGCCTCTTGTGCGTTTATCGCTACGCTACTGAAAAGTGAAAAGTGAAAAATGCGAGTGCAAAATGAATCTTTTTCATATTTGTTTTATGATTACGGTTAATCCTTTAGTTATTTTGCTGCTGCCTCCGACTTCTTGATCTGTACCTTGTTCCAGATGACCATACCCATGGTCAGCAGGATGAGCAAACCGGCACCGATGTACTTGAGGTACTTCATGCTCGTGTAGATGAGTGTGGATAGCGGAGAGGAAGCAAAGTCGAGCGCACCGGCCTGGAAGCCCTGGGGCACAGCCACGGCGCTGTCGTGAGTGTTGTTATATACGTCGGTGGCTGCGCTGGTAAAGTCGGGCGACATGAGCGTCACGAACCACAGACCTATGCTGATGACCACCAGACCCACGATGAACGAGCGGAGCACATTGCCATTCGTGTAGGGCAGTACCATCACGAAGACGTAGAACATACCTGCCAGCGATGCCAGAGGCAGGAACTGGTTGCCGGGCAGCGCTACGGCCAGCAGCAGGGTCACGGGGATGAGCAGCAGGCTCACTACCAGCGTGGTGGGGTGACCGATGACGAGGGCTGGCGACATACCGATGTAGAGTTCCTTCTTGTCGCCAAACTTCTTCTTGATAAGCTCCTTGGTAGCCTCGCTGATGGGTTTCAGGCCCTCGATGAAGAGGCTGGTGATGCGGGGAATCAGTTCCATGACGGCGCCCATGTTGATGCCCAGCTTCAGGGTGGCGGGGATGTTGTTGACAATCTCGTCCCAGTCCTTGCAGGCCAGACAGCCTATGATGATGCCGATGATGACACCCAGCACAAGAGGCTCGCCAAAGAGGCCGAACTTCTTTTTCATGCCCTCAGCGTCGATGTTTACCTTGTTGATGCCGGGCACATAGTCGAGTGCCTTGTTGATGACCAGGGCGAAGGGCATGAAGCCTTGGCAGAATGGCTGAGGGATGCTGATGCCCTCCATGCCGGGGTAGAACTTCTGGAATCGCTTGGCGGTCATGTCGGCCAGTACCAGGGTGATGATGTAGCAGATGATGGCACCAAAGAAGCCCCATGCCACGCTGTCGGTCATGAAGTAGATGACGGCGCCGATGAAGGCAAAGTGCCAGTAGTTCCAGAGGTCGATGTTGACGGTGCGGGTGCAGCCCAGCAGCAGCAGTATGAGGTTCACACCCAGGCAGACTGGTATGATGAACGAGCCTACCAGCGTGTTGTAGGCTACCGAGGCGGCGGCTGGCCATCCCATGTCAAACACCTGCAGCTCCAGGCCGTAGTTCTCGACTACCTTGCCCAGGGCAGGACCCAGGCTGCTGGTAAGCAGACCGGTGATGATGCTCAGTCCCACGAAACCCACGCCCACATACAGTCCGCTCTTGAGGGCTTTGCTGAACTTGATGCCGATACACACGCCAAGGATGGTGAAGATGACGGGCATCATCACAGCGGCTCCCAGGCCAATGATGTAACTGAATACTTCTTCCATATTGATTTTTTTGGTTAGTTCTTTGTTATTGGCGTTATTCCGGAGTCCCGCTTTATCTAAAGCTAAACGTGGTGTGTCCGATATTGTTGCCATCGGCAAAGATGTCGGCACGGTAGGTACCGCTCGACAGCGTCTCAGCCACGTCCCAGTACACGGTGACTTGTGTCTCCTCGCCGGTGTATTCGATGTCCTTGCGCATAGAGTACTCCAGCGTGCGGTTCTCGTAGCTGAAGGTGCCTCCGCGTGTCAGCACGTCGCCCAGAGGGGTGGTGATGCGCACGTAGATGCTGCGGTTGCCAGCCTGTGCGGTGACGTTGCGACTGATGTTGAACGACACGACGAACTTCTTCACGTCCTTGATCTTCTCGGTGGCCTTACCCTTCTTGTTGTTGCCCTGGGCATGTATGCCAGTGGCGTCGAGCTGGGCTGCTATGGTGACCTTCTCGGTCAGAGCTGCACGCTCGGTGTTCAGGTTCGAGATGTGCATCTGCTGCTGCTCGTTGGCGGCGCGCAGGTTCTGGTTCTCGTTGTTGAGCTGCTCGTTAAGTCGTTGCAGCGAGTCCACCTGATGCACAAAGTCCTGCAGGATGGCACGCAGGGTCTTCAGTTCCTCCTTCAAGCGCATGATCTCCTTGGCATCGGTGGCCTTGGTGCGTTGCAGTTCGGCCAGGGCAGCCTCTGTCTTCTTCTGCTCTGCCTCGAGCTGAGCCACCAGCGAGTCGTTGTTGATCTGCATCTTCATCTCGTGATACTGCATGGCGAAGTTCTGGTACTCGTTCTCCATCTCGGCCTTCTCCATCTCGGCCAGGTCCTTGAGCTCCTCCAGTTGCGCCTTGTCCTTCATGTCTTCGTTGTGCGCTTTCATGAGCCATACCACTACGCCGATAAGACCAAGAATCACAACGGTGACAATGCCAATAATAATTTTGTTTTTCATATCATGCAAATAGTCAAAATTAAACTTTTAAGTTATTGTTCAGGGCGTATTTGTTTACGCTTATTGTTTTATGAGAGCAAATCACAATACGTTAGTCGTGTAGCCAGAGAACGTGGATTCTGGGTTCTCTCTTTTCTTTCTTGCTCTGTCTTTGGCGGCTTGATATATAAGTCCTCGTCAATTTCGCGATTGAAAAGATATTTGAATCCATTCTTCTCGTAGAACTTCAGAACGCGGGGCTTATTTTTGGCATCAACTATAGCCAAGCGACAACCCGTTTTGTTTTCTTCGCTAAGGAACCAGAACTTGATAAAGTCAATGATCTCGGAACCGATACCTTGTCCTGCATAATCCATTGACACGGCCAAGCGTCCAATCAATACCCCAGGAAATCGGCTGAGCATCTTCTCTCGGTTGGTTAGCTCCCTCCACATGGCATTCTTCTTAGAACTACCTAAGTCCCATATTCTGATACTATCGTTTGAGAGAGTGAAACAAGCTACAATCTTTCTTGCATTCTCTTCAAGCCTGAAGCAATAGGACTTGCCGATTCTGCGATGTGCATAAGTCAAGGCATCCTTCTGGAAGAACTCGTCCATATCTGGGTCTTCCCCACATGTGAATGATTCGGATTCCGAAAGGACGTCCTGCGTCAGCACCTCAAAGATGCATTTGTCTGCGATGAAGCTCATTATGATGAAGATTAAAACAATCTCGCCTTGCTAAGAATCTTCTTCATCATCGCATAACGAGGGTCCTGTGTCAGGTCTCGTTCTGGGCGAGTGTCGCATTTCTGATCAACTTTCTCAATCTCTTCACGAAAACGTACAGCGTCCTCGCCATAAAGAGTTGGAATCGCTTTTATTGCTAATGCCATTGTATATCTGATGTTATGACGTTACTACTTATTGATGCCATAAAATGCTATAGTCAAACATTTTCGACGATGCAAAAATACAAGTATTTTTTGTAAAATCCAAATCTTCGTCGCAAAATCTATAGAGAACGGGCAAAATAATTCTGTCAATTAAATATTTCCCATTCACGTCTTCGCTTTATATTCGTAAATTAGCACGCTCAAGGAGCGTTCACAAATCTGTGAACAACTGTGAGCGAATTGTGAGTGCACATTCTCTGGGACTGGATGAATCACTCGACTGGCAAGTCTTGGAAACTCAATGCTCAGGTTGCTGCATGGCTGTTACATTTGGCAAAGAGCATTGGACATCTTGGAAAACAAGCTGTTAGACTTATTGCTAAAGATTTGAACGCAGTTGCTGAAGGTAGATATGATTGGAGAATTGAAAGGTTTATGCGTAACAACGGAATGAGTAGATAATGCAAATAGAGACACCCTTAAAAATCATTTGGGTGTCTCTATTTGTTGAATGGTTATTTACCTATTATTCTGTCTTCATGATAAATTCGTAGATGTGGCCCATGTCCAACAGTTCCTTGGCAAACTTACACAGTGATTCCACAGTTACTGCGTTCACAACATCAAGGTCGTTCTTGTCTATTACCACGCCATTGTTACTTACGGATTCAAAAAGATAGTCAAGGCTGTTTGCATCACGCTTCTCCTGTCCTGCTGCCTGTCCTCTTTTTGCATTCAAATATCCATCAAGCAAAGTCTGTGTTATGACTTCCTTTTCGACAATCTCCTTGAGCAACATCTTGATGTCCCTGATGATGTCCTCTGCCTTATCAGGGGCGCAAGTGAAGACGATAGGATAGCTATGCATGGCTGTAGGGAACTGGACAGAAGTATTAGTCGCCTGAATGCTATACACATCGCTGTGATTGATACGTATTTTGTTGATAAGCATCTGATTCAGGACATTGGCCAGAGCCTCGCTATGCGCTACGGACGAAGCGCTGTACGAGAAATCTTCCTCTTGCCCAGCAATCACGTACACCAAAGCTATTGGGGTAGGATTGTCGATGATGGCAACATGTTTGTCATCGTATGGCTTGGCATGCAATCCAGGGCGATCAACGACCTGCATGGGATGTTTCTTGTCAGCAGGCAGACTTGCCACATATTTCTCAATCAAAGGCAACAATCGCTTGGGATCTTTCCCTGTACGGATCAACAGCGTCATACCATTGTAATTGGCATGCAGACGACTCAGTACAAGCTTCATCTTTTCGGGACTGGCACTTGCCACCAGCTCAGGGGTGAGGGCGACCATACGCTCAGCGGATGCCAAGCTGAAGGACGCCAATGCCATCTGTGCCTCGGAGATTTTTGTTTTAGGTACCAAAGCCTGTTGGCGAAGTATCTCAATGTCGGTATTATAACGCTCCAAGTCTATGTTTGATGTGGTCAGTTGTCTGTAGAAGTTACGGAATATGTCAACCGTATGTTCCCAGTTTTCTTTATCAGAATCCTCCATATCCTTTTCAGCAGCACTCCCCAAAAATGACATGTCATCATATATGTCAAACAGATAACGCATATACGAAGCCCCTATCTCCATGCTGATGTCATTCACAGGACTACTGAATTCCGGGTAAGGAAAGTTGGGTGTACGATTGTTGCTGATACCCCTGATAAGCGTGGCATAGATGATTTCATCATTCTCTAGGAGGGTCTGTCCACCAGGCAGTACGGCACGGCCACGCGTGCTGAGATCCGTCGAATCTGGTTCGTTGTTCAGTATCACCTTCACTCCGTTTGATAGCGTATATTCCGTGCACCCTATCTCGGGCATCGGCTTTTGCTTCTTTATCTTACCAGGTTTGATCGTGGCATCAAATGCTGCATTCCGAGCCTGCTCAGCTGTCTTTTCCGCCTTCTTCTCTTCCTCGGTCTTGCCTGCTTTTGCTTCATTGGTAGCTGCTTCCAGGCTCATTTCTTTTACTTCATTGAACACTTGGGCAATCTCTTCGTCAGTAGGGGCAGAAATGCTCTCGTCCTGAGGCAATGTCACTTGTACAAAACCACCTTCTATGTCGAAAAAAAGGCACAGCGCATCCCGTACCATTTCTGGTGTGACATGTGTATCAAGATAAGCTGAAAGTGTGGAGTATGCACTCTCCGATACCGGCAAAGTGCCATGCAGGAAATGCTTGACTAAGTTGTTAGCTACAAAACTTGCTCTGACATCGTGTTTGAAATCCGGGTTCGAATTATTGAAGTCTATCATTGTGGTGTCCTCGTCTATGCGCTCGTTCATGGGTTTGAGTGCGGGGAATCCTACTGTCAGTTCTTCCTCTGTAAACCCCTGTCGCTTTACCTTTTGCACCTCGGCAAGAACACACTTCAGGTTCTCCTTGTAATTAGCGGAAACGGAGGTCATGCTTACGACTGCCATGGAGGCATAGTCGGACGAATTGAAATCACCGAACGCAGCAGAAGCTCCAAATATCGAAGGATTTGCCTCTCGAACCTGAGCCAATCGGTTATTCAGGCAACGCAATGCCAGTTCCAGGGCTCTTTTTTGCTTATGATACCCCACCTGCATGCTCTGTTCGGCACTGGGCAATGGATGCTTGACGATGAAGGTGACGGTTGCAAGGGTTTGATTCTTGTCACGCATCACGCTTACACGATGGTGCTCAGGATTCTCTGGCAAAGCAAATTCCGGCAGAACAGTAGTGCCACGCTTCAGGTCGCTGAATGCACGCTTTATCTTACTCTCCACTTCATCCACATTGATATCTCCCGTCACGACCACACACTGGTGCTGTGGCTGGTACCATTTTCGGTAGAAGGCGCGCATCTGTTCAGATGTACACGTTCTGATTACCTCCATATCCCCAATGGGATTGCGGTCGAAGTAACGTGTTCCTTCAAATATTTTCATAGACTGTTCTATACCTGTTGCCCGCTGCGAACCACCTCGCCATTCCTCTACGATGACGTTTCGCTCGCTTTCCAGTGCTTCGGGTAGGATGAGTGCATCCGTGCTCCAATCATGCAGAATGGTCAGGCAACTATCCATCATTTCCTTCTTCATTAAGGGCACTTCGGCCAGCATATAGATGGTGTTCTCAAATTTCGTAAATGCATTGACGTCATCGCCAAATGCCACACCATTACGACGCAAAAAGTCAAGCAGACTCCGTTCGGGAAAATGCTTTGTGCCTCGAAACATCATGTGTTCCAGGAAATGGGCAATACCGCGTTCTTTATCCTCCTCAACTAATGATCCAGTCTTTTGTGCCAGTCTGAAATCAGCCACTCCTTTTTTCAGTGTGGTTTGCTGAATATAATAAGTCATTCCATTATCCAACATGCCATATCGCAATTTGTCGTCCACGGGCAATACCTGCATGGAAGTGTGATGTTGTGCGATTATAGTGGAGAAGTGATAAAAGGAAAATAATGTGATTGCTATGATTTTTTTCATCATTCAATTTGTTCTTCTTTGTGGGCTTCCTCTTCAAGAAGGGCGTAAACCTTTCTTTGTCTTGTTTTCTAAGTAGGCTACCGCCAAGTGGCCTGTCACTAACAAGCAAGAATGAGTCCACGCCCTATGACGTGAACCTCCCGTTCTGCTTGTTCTCTGCGACTGAATGATTTGGCGGTATTCACTTAGAAGAGAACAAGAGCCGTGAAGCTCTATATTTTCAATATGTTATAATTCTAATCCTCCCTCTGACTTGTTGAATGTGCTCAAAAAATGCAGTCAGGAAGTTTAGTTACCTTATGCTCAGTACATTTTTCTGTTTTTTGTTTTAGACGATAGCTTCTATCAATGTTCGTCCGTTTAACTCTACTGGTGGCAGCAAGCCTGACTTCTTTGTCTTGTTGAAGCAGAAACTGAGGAGATAACCTTCTTGCAGGTTGAAGTATTCGAGGTAGCGACAGAGCTGATCCTCACCACGCTCGTTGTATGCATTACCTCTCCATATCTTCAGTTCGATGACGTACTGCTTGCCGAGGTAGTCGATAACGACATCCATGCGGTCATGGTCACGTGTCTGCTCCTCAATGTGATAGCTGCCTATGCCGTTGATGACTGGGCG
This sequence comes from Bacteroidaceae bacterium, assembly GCA_045597585.1. Classification (GTDB taxonomy): domain Bacteria; phylum Bacteroidota; class Bacteroidia; order Bacteroidales; family Bacteroidaceae; genus Physcousia. The sequence goes on from JAZLKL010000020.1 coordinate 8,809, forward strand.
CAGGTAGGTAAGGAACACCTTGCGACCATCATCTTCAATGAACTCGTTGTCATGATCCATCTTGTAGGTCTGGTTCATGTGGAC
>JAZLKL010000021.1:0-3238 GCA_045597585.1 Bacteroidaceae bacterium
ATAACGAAGCAAACAAATAACGTATGACCCACAAACTTTTCCTTACAATATTTGCAACATTGATAGCAGCCAACACCTTTGCTCAAGAGTGGATAAGCACACCAGAAAAGGGCGAAGGCATGCCTGTATTCACCAAAACATTCAAGGCGGAAAAACACATTAAAAAGGCAACTGTCCACTCAAGCGCTTTGGGTGTCTATACGCTCTTGGTCAATGGAAAGGAGATTGATGATGAAGAATTGAAACCTGGTTGGACGGATTATCGCAAAGAGATATTCTACCAAACACATACACTCCCCTCCTCACTTCTAAAGGGTGACTCGATAAACATCACAGCTCAGGTAAGCAACGGATGGTGGATTGGTGGCATCACACGTGGAGTGTATGGCAAGGACAACCGCCATGCATTCATCTGCTGGGTTGATGTGGAATACAAGGATGGAACGAAGGATAAGTTCATTACTGACTGTTCATGGAAGTGCTCAACCGACGGATCACTTGGGATGGGTGACATCTATAATGGCGAGACATACGATGCGACTCGAACGACTTCTTCCTGGCACAACGTTGTGATAAACAAGGACAACAAGGGAAAGTTGATTCCTGAATTTGGACCGAAGGTGAAGATACGCGACAAGGCATTATGGCGCAATCCTCAAAAGATTACTCTTTACGAGGGAGCAACTTCGACCAATACCGATTACGGCAAAATCAATGTTGTGGAGAACCTTTCCTCGTTTTCTTCGCCCATTACATTGAAGAAGGGGCAGACGCTTCTCATTGACTTTGGGCAGAACATGGTTGGTTGGATTGATTTTGCTGTCAAGGGACAGAAGGGAACGGAACTGACCTGCACCTTCGGCGAAATGCTTAACTACAATGGCGATGCTCGTCGTCTTGACAAAGGACCTGCCGGAAGTCTGTGGACATATAACCTGCGCGAAGCCAAGGCAACGCTCCGCTACACCCTGCGAGGTGGAGAAGTTGAAGAATATCATCCTCGCCACACTTTCTTCGGCTTCCGCTATGCAGAAATGACTGCAAACGATGATGTTGAAGTACGGCAGGTCGTTGGTCAGGTTGTGGGTAGCGACATCACGGAATGGGGCTCGTTCGCGTGCAGCAACCGAGACATCAACCAACTCTATAGCAATGTGTGGTGGGGACAGCGAGGTAATTTCCTCAGCATCCCGACCGACTGTCCTCAGCGTGATGAGCGTCTGGGATGGACAGGCGACACACAGATATTCTCGACAACGGCTCTTTACAACAGCGATGTCAAGGCGTTCTACCGCAAGTGGATGCGAGACATGCGCAACAGTCAGCGTGAAGATGGCGCATATTGTTGTACTGCTCCTGCTGCCAACATGTGGGGATATGGTGGAGCGGCATGGGGCGATGCCGGCATTATCGTACCATGGAACGTGTATTTGATGACAGGTGACAAGACCATCATCGAGGAGAGTTACGAGAGTATGGAGGGATGGATGCGCCATTGTGCTTCGTTCAGCGAGGGCGAATGGAAGTATGTGGGGGCCGCTACGGAATTTGGCGACTGGCTTGCGTATAAGGAAGTGGAGAAGCGCTACGTATCGTACGCATACTATTATTATTCCAGCACCCTCATGGCAAAGATGGCAGACATTCTCGGTCGTAAGGCTGATGCCAACAGATACCGTTCGCTTGCCGAGGACATAAAATCTGAATATCAGCGCAGATACATTACGGATGGCAAGATAAACACAGGTAAGGACACACAGACGGCTTACCTTCTTGCTCTGCATTTCAACCTGTTGGAAGAGAGTCAGAAAGCTGCTGCCATGAAGTCCCTTCGCAAGAACATCGAAGAGAACGGAAACAAACTCTCGACAGGTTTTGTGGGAACAGGCATTCTGATGGAAACTCTTACGGAGTGCGGCATGACCGACCTTGCCTACCGCCTTCTGCTTCAACGCGAAAACCCTTCGTGGCTGTACAGCATTGATCAGGGAGCAACCACAATCTGGGAGCGTTGGGACAGCTACACTCTTGCTGAAGGATTCAACAAGCACGAATGGAACATGAACTCATTCAACCACTACAGCTATGGTGCTGTTGCCGGTTGGTTCTACTCAACTATTCTCGGTATTCGTCCGGCAGAACCTGGTTTCAAATCCATTCTGCTTGCACCTCACTTCGGTGGTGAACTGTTATGGGCAAAGGGTGGAACGATGACTCCGCAAGGACGTGTAGATGTCGATTGGAAGAAAAACTCCGACGGTTCGTACAATTATACTGTCAGTATTCCTAAAGGCATAAGAGCTACACTCGTCCAAGAAGGTATGGAGCCAATCAAGTTTGTTGGTAATGGCAAAAACAAAACATTTACAATCAGATAATTGCAACAAAATGAAACGAATATTAGTAATATCAGCAAGTCCACGTGTACGAAGCAACTCTGATGCTTTAGCTGACGAGTATATCCGTGGTGCAAAGGAGGCTGGTCATGAGGTAGAGAAAATCTCTATCCGCGAGAAGAACATCCAGTTCTGCAAGGGATGTTTGGCTTGCAGTAAGAGGAATCGTGCAGAGGAGTTCAATCGTGGTGAAGGTGGCAGCATCTGCATCATCAAGAACGATGAGATGGGCGAAATCATCCAGAAGATGCACGATGCCGTTGTCATCTGCTGGGCAACTCCTATCTATTATTATGAGATGGGTGCACAGATGAAGGTAGTCATTGACCGTGGCAATCCGCTCTATACCTCCGACTATCACTTCCGCGACATCTATATGCTCACCTCTGCAGCAGAGGATGAAGAGTTTGTTCCTCAGCGTGCCGTGGCAGGTCTCACAGGTTGGATTGACTGCTTTGAGAAAGCAGAACTCAAAGGAACTGTCTTTGCAGGTGGAGTGAATGATCCTGGTGACATAAAGGAACATCCATCATTGCAAAAGGCTTACGAGATGGGTAAGAATTGTTAAACATACAATTTTTATCTTGAAAGCGAAAAGAATAATTTGATCCAGCATATTTCCATATGGAATATGCTCTGTTACATTAGATTAAATATAATCAAGTCACAGAAGGCATATAGGTATCTATTTTGCCTTCTGTATCTTGTTAAGAGTGAAATTGTGGCGTATGGGTCATTTTGCGTGGTGAAATGAAAAGTTACGTGGTTTTGTATAAGTATAAGTTTAGTCTGTATCTGTTGATTATCAACATGCTAAGAGCTTTCTTTTATGCCAAGAAAAA
>JAZLKL010000022.1:0-6606 GCA_045597585.1 Bacteroidaceae bacterium
CAAAACGAGATGCTACTTATGGTGGACGACCGCGTGGACCATTTCGAGGTGAAATACAATTTCGACAATGTGCTGTACGACATCAATGCCCTGACACAGCTCATTGACATTGTCGAGATTATGAACCTCAACCTCCGTATCTGGAGCAAAGAATAATACAAAAACATCTTAGTAATGTATTGCATTTATTGTGGAGCCAAGATAGATGACGATTCACGCTTCTGTCCTCTTTGCGGAAAGCCTACGGGCGTAGGCGAGACAACACAGACCGCCAATAGCGCCCCATTGCCCCCAGTGGCCGAGGAGCAGCCACAACCACAAGTGGTAGCAGAACAGCCACAGACGGTAGAATGCCAACCACAAGTGGTAGCAGAGCAACCACAGAGAGCAGCAAGTCAGCCACAACCTCAGTCGATGGCCCATGTGGCGGCACCCCTTGCGGTGATGGGTATAGTAGGCAGTGCGGCATCTCCCGCTGAGGCACCAGCACCGCAGGCAACGGTACCACCCAGCACGCCCACCTCACAGCCACAACCGGCGGCTCCGCTTCAGTATAATGCCATGAGGGATATCATCATCTACACCATCATACTGCTCGTCACGGCAGGCAGTCTTGCGGCCTACGTGCTATGGGACCGTTCAAAGCATAAGGGGGAAAACAGTTCTAAGGAGAAGCACAGACAAACCACACAGGTATGTCCTAACCATACTTCCCAGCAAGGGAGTGTGGTGCTATTCCACGCATAGACAAAGGGCACAGCCTTCTTACAAGGGTCATAGTACGAAAAAGTCCCACATTTACCACTCAACATCCGTGAGAGTAGGTAAATGTGGGACTCTTATGTATTTCCTTGAATCCATACTTCCCGCAAAGCAGGAAGCTGTTCGCTTAACGTCCGATGCAGGTGTAGGTGAAACCTTCCTCTGCCATCTCTACGGGGTCGTAGATGTTACGTCCGTCGATAACCACGGCATTCTTCATGGCACGCTTGATGACACCCCATGAAGGCATACGGAACTGCTTCCACTCGGTAAGCAGCATCAAGGCATCGGCATCGAGCACAGCCTCATACATGTCCTTACAGTAGGTCACCGTCTCACCAATTCTGCGCTTGCACTCGTTCATGGCAATGGGGTCGAACACACGTACCGTGCAACCCGCCTCGAGCAGCAACTTAATGGTGACAAGTGCAGTAGCCTCACGCATATCGTCAGTCTCGGGCTTGAAGGCAAGTCCCCACATAGCCACGGTCTTACCCTTCAGGTCGCCACCATAGTGAGCCTGCAGCTTGTTGAAGAGCACACTCTTCTGGTTCTCGTTGACACGCTCCACAGCCTTGAGCACCTCCATGGAGTAGCCTGCCTTCTCGGCCGTCTTGATGAGTGCCTTCACATCCTTGGGGAAACATGAGCCACCATATCCACAACCGGGATAGAGAAACTTGTTTCCGATACGACTGTCAGTACCGATGCCCTTGCGCACCATATTGACATCAGCCCCCACAATCTCACAGAGATTGGCAATATCGTTCATGAACGAGATACGAGTGGCCAGCATAGAATTGGCGGCATACTTGATCATCTCGGCACTGGGTATATCGGTGAAGATGACACGGAAATTGTTCAAGAGGAAAGGACGATACAGACGGCTCATCAACTCGCGAGCCTTATCGCTCTCCACACCCACTACCACACGGTCAGGCGACATGAAGTCCTTGATGGCAGCACCCTCCTTGAGGAACTCTGGGTTGGAGGCTACGTCGAAAGGAATATCCACACCACGCTTAGTCAACTCCTCCTGGATGGCAGCCTTCACCTTCTTGGCGGTACCCACGGGTACCGTACTCTTGGTCACCAGGATGGTATATTTCTTGATGTTCTGGCCGAAGGTGCGAGCCACAGCCAGCACATACTGAAGGTCGGCACTACCATCCTCATCGGGAGGCGTACCCACGGCACTGAACACGATGTCCACGTCATCCAGACAACTGGTAAGGTCGGTAGTAAAGTTAAGACGACCTTCACGATGATTACGAAGCACCATCTCGTCCAATCCAGGTTCGTAGATAGGAATCTGGCCCTCCAACAACGCATTGATCTTGGCCTCGTTCACGTCCACACAAGTCACATGCACACCCATCTCGGCAAAACATGTGCCACTCACTAAACCGACATAGCCGGTTCCAACGATTGCAATATTCATATCTTAATGTTAAATGTTATTTCAAGTATTTCTTTCCATTGCTAACATACACGCCATGCTGCAACTTGCCTGACACCTGACGACCAGAGAGGTCGAAGACAGCAGCACCAGCATTACCCTCTGCCATTACACCAGCGATGGCATCCACATACTCCTTGACTGGCTTTACTGCCTTGAAGCCCAAAGTATTGAGCTTGGCATCAGCCACAAGAGCCTCGTTGACATAAAGGGTAGCCTCTGCCACATCCGATACGCAGAAAGCCTTGGCACTGATCTCGGGCACTTCCTTGCTGTATATCACCACGCTGCGGAAGCCCACAAAGGCATCCTGATTCTTGGCACCCTTGCTTACACATCCCTCTTCTGCCCAGTTCGAGAAGGCGAAGTCACCAATCAGCTTGATGTCGCCATACAGCACCATGTCACCAAGCGAGGCACAGCCGGCAAAGGCACCCTCGGGGATTTCCGTCACGAGGTCGCTGATCTCTACCTTCGAGATGGGAGCATCCTGCAATGCCCAGGCGTTGATGGCATTGATGGTGGGAATGTCATCATCCTCAGTTACCCCTTCCAGATAGTCGCTGATTTCGAGCACGGCAGGAATATCCTGGGTATAACCCATCACGGTGGCATGCGATGTCTCCTCACCCTCAAAGCTGCTCAACCAGTAGGCGTATTTCAAACCATTCACGGTAACCTTGCACGATGTGTCGGGAGTGACATCGCTGAGGGGCTTGACCTCAGCAAAGCCCAACGAGGTGTAAGCCTCATTCTCCTCCTCACCGGGATAGACATAGAGTATGGCATTGGCAATATCCTCGGGATGGAAGGCATTGGCATCGATGGTAGGTGCTGTGGCAGCATATATCATAAAGCCATCATCGAAAGTGCTCCAACTGCGTTCGCAACCCTCTTCTGCCCATGTCGAGAAAGCAAACTTGCCAATGCTGGTCAGGTCCTCTGCCAACAGCTTGACACTCTTCAGCGCCCAGCACTTGGCAAAACAGCCTTCGGGAATCGTCTTCACACCAGCAGGAACGGTAACGCTCTCAAGAGCCGTGTTGTGGAATGCCCATGAGGCTATGCTACCCAGACTGGAATCGTCGGCAAACGTCACACTCTTCAGGTTGTAGCAACCTGAGAAGGCCGAACCCAGAATCTCGTACACGCTCTTTCCGATGGTCACATCGGTGAGGGTGGTATTGTTGGCAAAGGCATTAGCTTCAATATAGGTGACATAATAATCCTTCTCGTCCACTGTGATGATGCTAGGTATGTCAATCACGCCATCCACCTCGGTGCCAATTGCCTTCTGACCGCTTACCACACCAGCCGTTCCACTCTCAGGCCACAAGGCATATTCCAGCTGCTGAGCATCAATATAGTTGTCGGTCTTATCGCCCTCAATCACATCTTCTTCGATATCACCAATGGCCTCACCCACGTAGGTCACGGTAAAATCGTCGGCATACAGATAGCGCTCTGTGCTGCTACCCACGATGCCAATACCAAACTCCAGCGTCTTGTCTGTCACATCGGTGGTCACACTCCACACAGCGTTTTCCCCTGCCGCAATGACAGTCTTCTTCTTGTTGGCCCACAAATAAAAGCCATCCTGGTTGGCATGTGCCTTGCAGGTAATGGTATAACGGCCGTTGGGCACGGTGGCTCCGGTAGAGATGACAGAGCCTTCAGAGGCAGAGGCATTCCAGAGCTCCAGGGTATAGCTGCCCTGCACTACCTCGGCACTTGCCCACGAAGAGATGTCGTTGGGCCACATGGTAGTCCACGACTGGTCGCTTGTCCATCCCGTCAGATCGCCCGTCTCAAAGTCAAGGTTCTCAAAGTAATCCGAGGTTTTGAAAGCACCTTCCTCCACCTCATCGGTCAAAAAATCCTGGAGCACCTGAATGGGAGCGGCACCTGTGGCGGTAGTTACCAGGGAGTGTGTAGCTGCACTGCTGCACTTCCAGAAACCACGGTTGAAGGTATAGTCCCATACGGTTTGGTTGTGACCGTTTCCACACTCCTCGGGCATCCAGTAGTAGAGGCCGTTCACGTTATCGAACTGCTTCAGTCTGGCTATGAGGTCCGTTAGGAAAGTGTACTGTCCAACGGCAGTATAAGGCCATTTGGCGGTGTAGTCATATTTTGTAGTGTGCTTACCCTCGTTGTAATAACCAGTCTCCACTATCTGCACCTCCTTCTCGGGGAAGTCGTTTTTCAACGTGGTCAGCATCTGTCCCATCGAGGCAAGGTCGCCATGCTCCGTGGGGTAGTACGACAGGCCAATGACATCATAGTTGTTGAATCCGGCCGTACGGATATGCTTGTAGAAGTTGTCGCTGTTGCTTGAACCCGAAAGTTCGGTATGCACTACTACCTTCACGCTGGTACTGTCCAGGCCCAAATTCTGGAAAGCCTTGTGCACGCCTTGTGCGGCATTATCAAGCAGAGCTGCGGTTCTGGGCCATGCACTATCGGTAGCATAGTCGTTCTCCCAAGTGGTACAATAGCCCACGGAGGCATAGGTACTCTTGTCCGTTGGGTATTTTCCGTCAGCCGTATTCCAAAGCAGGCCATAGGTTATCTCATTGCCTATCTGCACATAGTCGGGCTTGGCACCGGCATTGACAAGTGCCTGCACACTCTCGTAGGTGTATTCATATACCTGCTTGCAGAGTCCACTCTGGGTGTGGTCGGTCCAACTGGAGGGAATCTGCTGTGCCCCTGGGTCTGCCCACGTATCGCTGTAATGGAAGTCGAGCAGGAATGCCATACCTGCATCCTTAATGTGCTTGCCTAACGCCTTCACATAGTCAAGGTCCTGACAGGTGCTTTTGTAAGCATCCTTCGAGGGATCAACAAACAAGCGAACACGCACGGCATTCCATCCACACTGCTCCTTGACGTATGTGAGCAGATTGTTCACCTCCTCACCCTTGGCATCAAGCCATTTGTCACCAGAGGTCTCATAGGCGGGTACCATGGAGAGGTCGCCACCCACCAGACGGTCAGCATTCACATTTGCCACTCCGAGCAAAAGCATCACAACTGCTAAAAAATTCTTTTTCATTACCACAATAATTTAAAATATAGTGCCCCCCTAAGCCCCAATTTTTGACTGTGGTCAAAATGTAGGGAATAAGAGCAATGTTGAAATAACAAGCTTGCCATATAGAAGGCTAAGCTTTTTATGAATCAAACACAAAAGTACACATATTTTATTTAAGTCCCAAATACGGATGCATAAAATTTGCGTATTCTACGAAAAACCTTTCCATTCATTTGCATATTCTGCATTGTTTGTCTATTTTTGCATTATCTAACCAAAAAGACCAAATTATTTTTGCTTATGAAAAGGCTGATTGTATTTGCCATTAGCCTGTGCAGTATGATGTTCAGTTTTGCACAGAGCCTTTCTCCCAGTACCAAGTGGCATTGGAATGAGGGAACCATCGTCGTGGACACTCCAGAGCGTCCCGCCGGGCAACAGAGTGCCTTGGGGCTGACAGCTCCCAAGCTGAAGACAGTCCGCGTGGGCTTTGTCGGTTTGGGCATGCGTGGACCAGGAGCTGTACAGCGCTTTGCCCACATTCCCGGCACACAGGTGGTGGCACTCTGTGACTACGAGGCTAAGCGTGCCGAGGCATGTCAGAAATATCTGCGCGAAAAAGGCCTTCCTCCTGCCGACGTATATAGTGGTGCTACCGGCTACGAGGAACTCTGCCAGCGTGACGACATCGACCTTGTGTACATTGCAACCGACTGGGACCATCACTTCCCCGTGGCCAAGTGTGCAATGGAGAACGGCAAGCACGCTGCCATCGAGGTGCCTTCGGCTATGAACCTTGAACAATGCTGGGCACTCATCAACCTGTCCGAGAAGACACGTCTGCATTGCTTCATCCTCGAGAATTGCTGCTACGACTACTATGAGATGAACGCGCTGAACATGGCTCAGGCTGGCGTGTTTGGCGAAATCGTGGCTGCCGAGGGTGCCTATATCCACAACCTTGACCCATTCTGGGATGCATACTGGAAGAATCCCGACGGCAGTGACAACAAGGGCCTGCATTGGCGCATGAAATACAATATGGAGAACCGTGGTGACGTGTATGCCACCCACGGACTGGGTCCCGTGGCTCAATGCCTCGACATTCACCGTGGCGACCGCTTCACTACCCTCGTGGCTATGGACACCAAGAGCGTACACGGCAAGGAATGGGTAGAGAAGAAAACCGGTGAGCTTTGCAAAGAATATCGCAATGGCGACCAGACAACCACCCTTATGCGTACGGCCAACGGCAAGATGGTGCAGATTCAGCACAACACGATGACCCCACAGCCTTACAACCGCCTGTTTAAGCTTATCGGCGAGAAGGGTTATGCTACAAAATATC
>JAZLKL010000023.1:0-7628 GCA_045597585.1 Bacteroidaceae bacterium
TATGGTAACAACTCATCTTTTTGGCTGTTTTTGTTTCATTCATCGGTTACGATGCCCGCATCGCGCCCTCTTCATGAAGCAAAAGCATCTCAAAAATCTGAGGTTAAATCGTACCAATTTATTTTTTCACCATCACTTAAAGACAACACGTTGCAATCTCGCTTTCGATGGCCTGTGGCGTTACGGTGGGGGCAAAGCGTCGCACCACGTTACCATCTCGGTCAATCAGAAATTTCTCGAAGTTCCACTTAATGTCTTCAGCTTTGCGTGTCTTGCCATTCACACGCGAAGAGAGAGCGATGGCACCTCTCATCAGCCAGTTTCCCGTCCCCTCGCGTTTGGCGATGGCCTTCTTCAGGAAAGTGTATAGGGGTGCTTCGTTGGGACCATTGACCTCAATCTTCTTGAAGCGTGGAAAGGTGGTGTCATACTTGGCCGTGCAGAACGACTCAATCTCCTCGTCATCGCCCTTGGCCTGTTCCATGAACTGATTGCAAGGAAAGTCGAGTATGCAGAAGCCTGCATCCTTGTACTTTCTGTACAGTTTCTCCAATGCCTCGTATTGGGGTGTCAAACCGCATTTAGTGGCGGTATTGACAATCAGCAATACCTTTCCCTTGTAGTCTCCCATCGAAACTTCGATGTCTTGACGATTTTCACGCTTCGTGACGTTGATGTCGTAAATGTTCATTTGTTGTATCGTTTGCGATTTATATCTATCGACTGCATAAAATGGTTATATGTCAGTCTTGTCTTGAAATCGCTGCAAAGATAATACTTTTGTTTTATATCGCAAACGATATTTGTACTTTTTTGCGTAAAATCCTCATAAATGATGATGCAGGGGCGGCTGCTATTGCTCCTGTTCTCTCAGGCATTTGGGTAGGTTGCCCAGCTTGCGGTGGTGTGCCACGCAAGCACAGCATTTGCCATGGCGTGGGCAGTCCTTTGTGCAGGGGCAGTCAATCTCGGGGTTGTGTTCACATACGGGTTTTATCATTGTCAGTTCCATGTGGTTGTTGTTTCTAGGGTCAATGTGCATTCTATTCGTCGTATCTCACGGGTACTGCGTATATCGATGGGGTAGGCGTGCCACCAACGGCAATCTTGGTCATCACCTCCACGCGTGTCTTGTCCTTCATGTAAATGTTGCTTTGTCCGTAGCCGCAGGCACCTATCTTCTGCGGTTCGGCGGGCAGGCATCCTTCGGGCATCTTGCGAGCATCGAGTATGGCCTTGGTGGCAGGCACGTCCTCCACGTCCAGACTGATGTGGTTCAGTATGCCAAGTTCCACCTGGTCCAGTTCGTGGTCATACAGCATAATCTCAATATAGTCGTTCGATGCGCTCTCGGGCAGACTCATCTTGATCCATTGGCTCTTGGTGCAGTCCTCGCCTCCTCGCCAGAACTCCTTGAAGCCGAGAATGTAGCCATAGAAGGCCAGCTCCTTCGACAGATCCTTGCACACCCATCCCACGTGGCGCATGATGCCCGATACACGGGTGCTGGGCATGCCTTCGCCCTTGTGCTCTGCCAGCAGACCGGTTGAGGTGTATTCCACAAACTCCACGTCGTTGCCGCTGAAGTCCTTGATGAAGAAGCACTTGAATCCGAACCCTGGGTCGCTTACCTCTTCGGGCACTTTCACGCCCATCATCTGCAGGTAGATGCGCATGGCTTCGATGTCGTCCACCTCGAAGGCTGTATGGCGGTATTTTACCAGTCGCTGTTCATCGTCCTCCACGAGTTCTATGTACTGGCGGTCGTTTACCTTGACAAACATCATGGTGGGTTTGCCTTCGCGCTTCACGTAATAGGGTTGGGCAAAGCCGAAATATTCGGAGAATAGCGAGGCAGCATTCTCCATGTCGTCGGTGTAAAGACTGATGTGTGCGATGCCCAGGATGCTGGGTCTTTGGGGTCTCAGGAGTTGAGGTGAATTCTTTTCCATAGTATTTATAGGTTTTCTTTTTTTATTCTCTGCAAATATAAGCATTCTGCACGAATCGTACAAAGTTTACGGGCAGTAAAAACCGAAATTGGCTACAAATTATCCTTTTGCTGGCATCTGAACCTAAAAAAAGGCTTTTCTATTTGCTATTAGGTTCGCTTTAGGTTTACTCAGGGTGCGCTCACAATTCTCCACGATTTTGTGAGCGCTCTGTGAGTGCACCCTGAGTGAAGCTAAAGCAAGGGGTCATACCTTTCCACATTGCGGGCATACGCCCTTGATGATGTACTCGGCATCGTGCATGACAAAACCTTCGGGAAGATTGACCAATGGGATGGTATAGTCCTCCAGGCAATAGGTCTTGCCACATCGGATGCAGGTGAAGTGTATGTGGTTGAGGTGATGGTCATGGTCGGAACACCTGCACACGCAATACTTCTGATAGCCGGTGCCATCGTTGATTTCGTGCAGCATCTCGTGTTCCACAAACAGTCGCAGGGCACGGAAGATGCTGCTGCGGTCCATGTGGGGCAGCAGTTCTTCCAGGTCGTTGAGCGTGAATGTCTTCTTCTGTCTGGCACATTGTTGCCAAACCAGTATGCGTACCGACGTGGGTTTCACGCCATGTTCTTGCAAGTGTTCCTCTATGCTTTCCATCTTTTATGTTCCTTGCGGGTTTTACACGTCCAGCGCAGCATGGTAGCCCTCGTATATGGCCTTGGTGATGTTGGCAGGACGCAGGCAGTCGCCCACCTCGCGCACAAACGGAGCGCAGTATCTCAGCGCTTCGGCATCGGCACGGTTGGCACGTTGTCCCAGGGCGCAGATTACCGTCTTGCCAGGCACGAGCACCTCGTTGCCATCCTTGTCCTGGCACAGCACACCGTCGGTGGTCACCTTCAGTCCCTTGTATTCCGTGTGGGCGGTAGTGTACTCGGCCACCTTGCGCATCAGTATGGGACGGTTGCGTATGTTACAGTCGGGAGCCAGCGTGTCGCGCATCTCCACCAGATGCACCTGCTTGCCTTCCATACCCAGATGCACGGCGCATTCGCAGCCAGCCAGACCGCCGCCCAGCACAACCACGGTGTCGTCCACCTTCTCCTTCTCCAGGTAGTAGTTGTTCACCACCACCACGTTCTCTCCGTCGATGCCGGGGATGGGGGGTACGAGTGGGGTGGAGCCTACGGCCAGAATCAGGGCATCGGGCTGCTCTTGCTCCACATATTCGGGGGTGACGTGGGTGTTCAGGCGAATCTCCACGCCCTCGTCGTGTGCCTGGCGCTCCAGTACCACGCCCAGCATATACATCTCATATTTAAAGGGGATGGCTTGTTCCGACTTGAGGATGCCGCCCACGCGGTCGCTCTTCTCGCACAGCACCACCTTGTGGCCACGCTGGGCAGCCGTGATGGCAGCCTTCAGTCCGGCCACACCGGCACCTACCACCATCACCTTCTTGCTGTGTGTGGCGGGAGTCACATCCGTCCCCTCAATCTCACGTCCGATGAGTGGGTTCACGGCACATCGGCGGGTAAAGGTGACGGGTCGCTCTGCCATGCAGGTGTAGCAGCGCAGACAGCGCACGATGCGATCTTCCTGTCCTGCCATCACTTTCTGAGGCAGATAGGGGTCGGCCAGCAACTGACGTCCCATATACACCACGTCGGCCTTGCCCTCGGCAATAATCTGCTCACATTGCTCGGGGGCACTCAATCCGCCGATGGTGGCCACGGGTTTGCTGACATGCTTCTTGATCTCGGCAGCCAGCCACACGTTTACGCCGTGAGGGTCGAACATGGGTGGGGTGGTGTTGAAGAATCCAAACTGATACGAGCCGGCCGACACATGAATCAAATCGACGAGGTCTTCCAGCGCATGTGCTATCTTGCATCCATCCTCGATGCCGTAGCCACCCTCAAAGAGTTCGCTGCCACTCAGACGCAGCTCTATGGGGAATCCATCGCCTACAGCCTTGCGCACGGAGGTCAGTACCTCACGGGCAAAGCGGATGCGGTTCTCCAGCGTGCCGCCGTACTCATCCTCACGGTGGTTCTGGTAGGGCGACAGAAACTGGTGGATGAGCCAACCGTGTCCGGCATGCACCATGATCATCTCATATCCGGCACGCTTGCACAGCGCAGCATTCTCGCCGTATGCCTTCACGATGTCGGCAATCTGCTCCTTCGACAAGGCTTTTACCGGACGGCCGTCTGGACGAGTGCCGTCGCTTGGTCCCCACTGGCACAGGCTTGCCTTCTTGTTCTTGTCCGACATGTAGGTACCGGCATACTGGCCAGAGTGCGACAGTTCGATGCTGGGCACGGCACCATGGCGACGAATGGCATCGGCCACAAAGGTGTGCGAGGCAAGGCAACCCACCGTTTCGAGGTTGAGGTGCAGCATGTGGCTGCCGTCGGTCTCGGGGTGTACCACCAGTTCGCTCACCGTCACGGCAGCCGCTCCACCCTTGGCGCGCAGTTCATAGAAGCCTTGCGTGCGAGGACCGGGACAGCAGTCGGCGGTAATGTCGGTAGCTCCCATGGGAGCCGAGAAGATGCGGTTGCGAAAGATAACACGACCCAGTTGGATGGGACTGTTCAGATGGGGATATTTGTTTTTCATAAGTTTCATTTATTACTGAATCACAAAGCGAAGTTACGAAAAAAAAATGATAACAGATAATAGTTGAATGACATTTTTGTCATTCTAACGAAAAACTATGCCGAAATGACTGATTATCTGTCAAAAAGTCACACTTTTTCGTATTGGCTTCGCTATTGTGACGGCACAAGTGAGAAAAATAAACCATTTGTACATTCTTCTCTCGCACACACCTCACGAGGAGGTATAAGAGAGGATGCAGAAATAACAAACGTAGTTAAATAAAAAGAATTAATAATAAAAAAATCCCACAATTATGAACATGCAAAGTCAAAACACTCACGGCGCACAGCAGTATGAGAACCTGCAGCGCTTTGCCCGCAACCTTGTAGCGGATGCACGAAACGGAAAACTGGACCCCGTGATAGGTCGTGATGATGAGATCAGACGCGTGCTGCAGATCCTGTCGCGCAGAACCAAGAACAACCCTATATTGATAGGCGAGCCCGGAACGGGTAAGACCGCCATTGTGGAGGGACTGGCACACCGCATCCTGCGTGGCGACGTACCTGAGAACCTCAAGGGCATGCAACTCTATTCGCTCGACATGGGTGCGCTGATAGCCGGTGCCAAGTATCAGGGCGAGTTTGAGGAGCGCCTCAAGGGAGTCATCAAGGATGTGACCAGTAGCGAAGGCAACATCGTGCTCTTCATCGATGAGATACACACCCTCGTGGGGGCCGGACAGGGACAGGGTGCCATGGATGCAGCCAACATACTGAAGCCTGCCTTGGCACGTGGCGAGTTGCGCAGCATCGGTGCCACCACTCTCGACGAGTATCAGAAGTATTTCGAGAAGGACAAGGCCCTGGAGCGACGCTTCCAGAGCGTAATGGTGGACGAGCCCGACACGCTGGCCAGCATCAGCATACTGCGCGGACTGAAGGAACGCTATGAACAGCACCACCGGGTGCGCATTCAGGATGATGCCATCATCGCTGCCGTAGAACTCAGCAACCGCTACATCACCGACCGATTCCTGCCCGGCAAGGCCATCGACCTTATGGACGAGGCAGCGGCTAAACTGCGTATGGAGCGTGACTCCGTGCCCGAGGAACTTGACGAGCTGACCCGCCGACTCAAGCAGCTGGAGATTGAGCGCGAAGCCATCAAGCGTGAGAACGACCAGCCCAAGCTTGAGCAGCTCAACAAGGAAATCGATGAGCTGAAGGCCAAGGAGAACGTGATGCGCCAGCAATGGGAGGCCGAGAAGGGACAGGCAGAGCGCATCCAGCTCATCAAGGACCAGCAACAGCAGTTGAAGCGTCAGGCCGAGCAATGTGAGCGTGACGGCGACTATGCCAAGGTGGCCGAGATACGTTACTCGCGTCTGCCTGCACTCGACAAGGAACTGGAGCAGTTCAAGGCTTCCGAGCAACAGGAGAAGATGATTCGCGAAGAGGTCACCGCCGACGATATTGCCGATGTGGTGAGTCGCTGGACAGGCATTCCCGTGAGCCGCATGCAGACGTCGGAGCGTGAGAAACTGCTGCACCTGGAGGAGGAGCTTCACAGACGTGTGATAGGTCAGGAAGAGGCCATCCAAGCCGTGAGCGATGCCGTGCGCCGCAGCCGTGCCGGTTTGCAGGACAACAAGCGTCCCATTGGCTCCTTCATCTTCCTGGGTTCTACGGGTATAGGTAAGACCGAGCTGGCCAAGGCATTGGCCGAGTACCTCTTTGATGATGAGACCATGATGACGCGCATCGATATGAGCGAGTATCAGGAGAAGTTCAGCGTAACGCGACTCATCGGAGCTCCTCCTGGATACGTAGGCTATGAGGAGGGTGGACAGCTTACCGAGGCTGTGCGTCGCAAGCCTTATCAGGTGGTGCTCTTCGACGAGATTGAGAAGGCTCATCCTGATGTGTTCAACACCTTGCTGCAGGTGCTCGATGACGGACGGCTGACCGACTCCAAAGGTCGTCTTGTAAACTTCAAGAACACCATCATCATCATGACGAGCAACCTCATCACGAACGAGCAGGAGGGCGAAGGCAAGATGCGTGAGCTGCTCATACAGCGTGGCATCCGTCCAGAGTTCCTCAACCGTATCGACGAGATCATCATGTTCCATCCTCTCAACTGGGGTGAGATCAAGCAGATTGTGCGTTTGCAGATTCAGGGTGTGCAGGGCATGTTGCAGCAGAATGGCATCCGTCTCACCCTCACCGACGAGGCCATCGACCTTCTGGCCAACGAGGGTTACGACCCTGAGTTTGGTGCCCGTCCCGTGAAGCGTGCCATCCAGCGCATGTTGCTCAACGACCTCTCCAAGGCGCTGCTTTCCGGCAGCATTGGCAACACACTTCCCATCCAGGTAGAGGTGGAGGACGGAAAGCTCACTTTCCACAACGAAGCTTTAGGAGATAAAGGAAGTTGTCGCTTCGCTTAACTTCGGGGAAGTTATCGCTTCGCTTGGGAAGTTAAAGGAAGTTATCGCTTCGCTAAGGAAGTTAAAGGACGATACGTTTGTCTGATGTTTTCAGGATGGCAACCTTATAACCTTATAACCTTATAACCATACAACCATATAACCTTACAACCTTCCAGAAGCAAGACATTCGTCCTTTAACTTCCCAAGCGACGAAGGAGTGGTAACTTCCTTTAACTTCCCTTAACTTCCAAAAATCTCAAACTTCCTTTAACTTCCCTTAACTTCCTACCACCAAGGTGGGAAACTTAAATTCGTGCAATAAAAAACATCTTCGTTTGCAAGTTTCGCAAAAAGTACTTATCTTTGCACGGACAAACGAATATTCTAAGTAAGTGGACTGAATCCGGTTCACTTGCTTAGTCGTTTTAAAACAGTTTTAATCAGTTACTTAATTCAAGTTTCGCATGTATAGGGAGTTAAAGAATATCAAGGAATTAAAGGAGTTAAAGACGAATGTCTTGCTCCTTGAGGCATTGTGGCGCACACCCTGCATACCTAACGTCTTTAACTCCTTTGAATTCTTTAACTCCTTTAACTCCCTAATACTGAAGCATGCGAAGCTTGCGAAAGTTGAA
>JAZLKL010000024.1:0-23483 GCA_045597585.1 Bacteroidaceae bacterium
AGTGATGGTGAAAAAATAAATTGGTACGATTTAACCTCAGATTTTTGAGATGCTTTTGCTTCATGAAGAGGGCGCGATGCGGGCATCGTAACCGATGAATGAAACAAAAACAGCCAAAAAGATGAGTTGTTACCATAAAAAGCTCACATCACAAATCGTATCAAGTTAATTTTTTATCATCACTAAAAAGCATAATAATTGTATGAATCCAATAGCGCTGATAGACAAATACTGTGAGGGCAACGAACCTCTTCATCATGTTCTCCTTACACATAGTCAGAAAGTGGCAGATATGGCCTTGCGCATTGCCCGTAAGCATCCCGAACTCTGCCTTGACTTGGACTTCGTGTACGAAGCTGCCATGTTGCATGATATTGGGATTGTAATGACAGATGCTCCTTCTATTCATTGTGTAGGTACTGAGCATTATTTGCGTCATGGATTATTGGGAGGTGAGATTTTACGCAAAGAAGGTCTTCCTCAACATGCGCGTGTGGCAGAACGTCATACGGGCACGGGATTGACGGCCAAGTCGATTGTGGAACAGGATCTGCCGCTTCCTCCTATGGATTTAGTGCCAGAGTCGTTGGAGGAACAGCTGATTTGCTATGCTGACAAGTTCTATTCAAAGACCAATCTGGAAAAGGAAAAAACGTATGAGAAGGCGCGTCACTCCTTGCTGCGCTTTGGCGAAGATGGTCTGGCCGTCTTCGACCGTTGGTATGCTTTGTTTGGGGTGTGAAAGCGTTGTAAATTGATTTTTGCGATTTGGTATTTAGTGATTTGTCGGCTTTTTAACTATTTTTGTATCTGTCGAGCCCCGAAATCTCGTATGTTTTGTGTACCTTTGCACCTTGATTTACTATAGCTATTAGTTTTGAAGGCGCAAAAATACACGATATTACTGGCTGTCTTTGCACTATGTGCAATGGCGTATGCTGCACTACCTGCCCATTTCTGGGGTGGGAGGGTATCGTTGTATGGTACGGCTGACAGTCTTGCGCTTGATACGTTGACTCTTGACTCTGCGCTTCTTGACTCTGTGCAGAAGAAAGCTGCCGTAAAGCAACTCACCGTGGACAGCGTACTGAAATCAGTCTCGCAGGATAGCATCCTTGCCTTGATGGCTTCGAACAAAATCATCGAGGTACTTCCCGACTCAACCCGCAAGGACAGCTTGCGCAGCGATACTTTGAAGCGTAGTAAGAGTGCGCTGGATGCCCCGGTTGTATTCTCGGCACAAGACTCTATCACGTTTGACTATATTGCGTCTCGCGCCAACCTGTTTGGCGAGAGCAAGGTGAACTACCAGAATCTTGAACTGGAAGCAGACCTCATCACCATGTCGCTCGACAGCAGCGTGGTATATGCTTCGGGCAGAATGGACACTACTGAGGCTAAGAATCAGATAGTGGGAAAGCCCGTGTTCAAACAGGGAGGTGATGAGTACGAACCCGATAGCATCAGCTATAACTTCAAGACGCAGAAAGCTTTTATCAGCAATGTCTATACTGATCAGGGTGAAGGCATCCTGGTGGGTGAGGAGACCAAGCGCGACAGTATGGGTGTGATGTACGGACGTGGCGGTAAATACACCACCTGCGATGCACCCAACCCACATTTCTATCTTAAGCTGACACGTTACAAAGTACGTCCTGGTGAGGATGTCGTATTCGGTCCGGCCTATCTGGTGGTTGAGGATGTTCCATTGCCCTTGGCCATTCCTTACGGATTCTTCCCCTTCTCTAAGAGCTACAGCAGCGGTTTCATCATGCCCACCTATGGTGATGAGACAAGTCGTGGATTCTACCTGCGTGATGGTGGTTATTATTTTGCCATCAACGACAAGATCGACCTTAGAGCCACGGGAGAGATTTACACCAAGGGGTCTTGGGGAATTTCAGCCCAGACAAACTATAAGAAACGCTATAAGTTCAGCGGAGGGTTCACGTTCAGTTACCAGAATACGAAGGAGGGTGAAAAGAATATGCCCGACTATGCCGTGTCTAAGAGTTTCAAGGTAACGTGGAGACATAGTCAGGACAGCAAGGCGAACCCTACACAGACGTTCTCGGCCAGTGTGAACTTTGCCACCAGCAGCTATGAGCGTAACAACCTGACATCGATGTATAATCCTGAGAGTTATACGCAAAGCAACCGAACCAGTAGTATAAGCTATTCAAAGTCTTTCAATAGTATTGGACTTACGCTTTCGGGAACCTTCAACCTGGCACAGAATATGCGCGACAGCAGTCTGTCGGTTACCCTGCCCACGCTGAATATCAGTCTGGCACGTTTCAACCCTTTCAAGCGTAAGAAGCAAGTAGGCAAGGAGCGTTGGTACGAAAAAATCTCGATGAGCTACACGGGTACCCTCACTAATAGTATCAATTGCAAGGAGAACGAGATTATGCACATGAACCTGATAAAAGACTGGCGAAATGGTATGCGCCACCAGGTACCTGTGAGTGCTTCGTTCACCATCCTCAACTACATCAATGTCACGCCATCGTTCAACTTTACCGACCGCATGTACACCGACAAGATAAAGCGTACATGGAATCCGGAGACAGGAAGGACAGAAGATGAGGTGCAATATGGATTCTACAACGTGTATAATTACAATCTTTCTGTTTCGGCCAATACTAAACTATATGGTACTTACAAGCTCATCCTTCCCGACAAGGATGGAAAGAAAGAGCAGAAAGCTGCGGTGCGCCATGTTATGACTCCCTCCATTAGCTTTAGTTATGCGCCCGACTTCGGTGCTCTTCGCTATGGTTTCTTCGACACATATGTAAAGACTGGAGCTGATGGACAACCACAAGTGGTGACGTACTCACCTTTTGAAAATGGCTGTTATGGTACAGTGTCAAAGGGAAAGGTTGGAAACGTCTCAATGGACCTCTCCAACAACGTGGAGATGAAGGTGCGCTCGGACAAAGACTCAACGGGCTATCGCAAGATAAGCTTGATTGACGAATTGGGTGCCAGCCTCAGCTATAATATGGCGGCTAAGTCGCGTCCCTGGTCTGACCTTAATATGCGTGTGCGTCTGAAGCTGACCAAGAGCTACACCTTCTCGCTCAATGCGTTGTTTGCCACTTATGCCTATAGCAAGGATGCGGAAGGCCGTGTCTATCTGTCTGATGAGACAGAGTGGTCAAGAGGTCGTTTCGGTCGTTTCCAAGGTATGTCACAGAATCTCTCATATTCTTTCAACAACCAAACATTCAGTAAATTGTTTGGTAAGAAGAAAGATACTAACACCAAAAGGAAGAATGACAACGATGATGAGGATGTGGATGAGGAAGAGATTGACCCTGACATGCAGAATATTGACCCTGAACGTGCCAAGGCCAAGAAGGATGCAAACAAAAAGACAGAGAGCGGCCTGGATGAGGATGGCTATGTGAAGTTCTCACTCCCCTGGAACTTCTCTGTGAGCTATGGTGTGTCGATGCGCGAAAACACCAGTGCAGAGCTCAATAAGCGTATGCGTTATCCTTATAAGCTGACTCATAACCTCAACTTCTCCGGATATGTGCGTATAGCCGAGAATTGGTCCATCAACTTCTCTTCTGGTTGGGACTTCAACTACAAGAAGCTCTCTATGACAACGGCATCGTTGAGCCGTGACTTGCATTGTTTCAGTATGAGTTGCTCAATGGTAATTGCCCCATATCGCAGCTTCAACTTTACTTTTGCTTGTAAGGCAGGTACCTTGGCCGATGCTTTGAAGTGGAAGAAGCAAAGTAGCTACAGCAGTAATATTGAGTGGTACTAATCCCCCTAAGTGCCTATGTGTGTGTCAGAAAAGCACTAACTGGCGTGGGTCTTCCTTCTCTTGGATGACTTCATTCTTATATGATGTGTCGGCTGCAGGCATGTCAAGAGGAGTGTCGAAGCAAATGTCCAGCTGGATGGCGATGTCGGCCTTGATGGCATACACGCCATGCTGAATGTGAACGAAGGGTGAGCGTCGCATCTGTGACTGACGCCACAGGTAGTTGCGTATGTTTTGGTGGAGTTCGTTGTAGTTGAGCGACTGGTCGAAGAAGTTGTTGTGAAGGTTGTATATCATACGGCTGATCTGCGATACATGCATGCCATCCTTGCCTCTCTGCAAGAGCAGTTGCATGATGTCGCTATGATATACGTTCTTCATTTTTTATTCACTCATACCCTGTTGGTCTTGCCCGTATTTGTGGAGGCAACACTACATGGTTGTTTCCTACTTGTTTCTTTTTTGCAAATTTAGCATTTTTTGTAGGAATTAGCAAATTTCCTCACGTCTTTTGTAATAAAAGATGTATAATACTTTCCGTTTCGCTTTTTTTTCGTACCTTTGTCCGTAAATAATAATGAATAGATGTGTTGCCAGATGTCTGTGTGCAAAAACTTATGGTTTGCGCACATGGTTCATGTGGTGTCGGCACGTGAAAAAGAATAAAGATGAAAAAGTATTTTTTTATTTTGCCTTTTACGGTTCTGCTCTTGTGTTTGTCTGCTTGTAGTTTGGATAGTGATTCTACAGGTCGTCATCAAGTGATGATTTACTATCCCGATCGTGTGAATACACTTTTTGCAGACCAGACGCAGGATTCCGTCTTGTTTACCACCTTTGATAGTTTTGAGGTAACGTCATTGAGTATGCCCTGGCTGATGGTAATCAACTCCAAGGATTATCCCAGTTCGGCCAAGATTGCCAATAACTACAATTTCTACTATGCGGTTCGTGTCAATCTGGAATTTGAGCCGAATACCACCAATGGTTGCCGATATGGTTTGGTGAGAGTACGCTCTTATGGTGGTGATTGGGATGAGAGTGTAACCGCTCAGTACTACCAGTTGTGTTGGCACAACATTATGCACCCTGTTCCCACATACGAAAGGGATGCAAGCCGCAATGTGATTGCTTGCAAGTATGAACGCAAGGATTCCGCCTTGCAGACCATAGACACCCTTCGTTTTGAAGCCTATGACAAGTGGACGCTTGAAAGTTCTGCCGACAGCTACATCACTTTGCCTGTTACATCGGGTGAAGCAGGAAAGCATACCCTCTTGCTTCCCATGACCCAAAATGAAAGTACATACCCCCGTGTGTCTGTTTTGACTTTGAAGAGTGAGAACGGTGCCAAGACCGTTGTCACCTTCACGCAGGATGGTAAGAAATAACAAAAATAGGGCAGGGGTTAATATCGGGTTGATATCGGGAATGTATCGGGATGGTACCGCTATGCCCCATGCTTCTTTTGAGGAGGTGTCTGTTTAGCAGGCATCATCCACTCTCTCTTCCAACTATACTAACTAAACTGCACAAATTCTCTCTATCAGGATTGTCGATGGCTTTATGCCATCTGTGATGATAATATTATGAGCACATGCTTGTGGGGTGCCTTTTTAGGGCGCTCTTCATGGTGGTGTGTCTCATGTGTGTCTCGAGTATGTCTCAAGTGGATCCCATGTGATGTGCGCCCCTTGGGCGTCTCAAGTGACTCTAATCTTTGACCCTATGGGTTTCATGCGATTTACCTATGGGTTTCGTGCGATTTACCTATGGGTTTCATGCGATTTACCTATGGGTTTCATACGAGATACCTATGGGTTTCATACGGGTTACCTACGGGATCCTTACGGGTTACCCCCGAGTATCCCCCGTGTATCCTACACGAATTTGTGGAGAATTGTGGAGGAACATCGTGCGCACCTCGGGAGAAGTAAGCACAGGAGTGCTCTATGCTATGTGAAACCGAGCTACAAAGGTATCAGAGGCCGTTGAGGCAGATAGACACGAATGGCGTGGTGGTAATAAAAAAATCGAGAGGAGTGTGCCTCCCGGCATGCCCCTCTCTTCCAACTAACCAAAATACTAACTTATTCTATAATACTAAAACTAAAACTTACGAATTCTGTATGGGGTATATAACCCTTTCTTTTGACGATGCAAAGTTACTGCTTTTGTTCCACTCGTCTTCTCACATTTGTTTCTTAAAGTGTTGTATTCGTTTTTTCGTGTAACATAAACTGTCGAAATTGTAACTTTTGTTGATTTACGTGGTAATTTTGATGAAAAAAAGGGGCATTCGACCTACTTTGATAGGATGTTTGGCATAATTTTGGTAAATTTGCGCGATAATAGAAAATTAATAATTATCAATAGCTAATGATACGCATGAAAAAGTTGTTTGGGCTTATGGCTGTTGCAGCCACCGTATGCCCTTCACAGAGTATGGCCCAGGGACGCCCTCAGAAGGCTCCCTATGTAGTAGAGCAAGGGTATCGTAATCCCATCGTACAAACTTGCTACAGTACAGACCCCGCCCCTATGGTTTCGGGTGACCGTCTCTATCTCTACACCGGGCACGATGAGGCTGGAGCCGATTTCTTCTGGATGTATGACTGGCGAGTGTTCTCGACCAGCGACATGGTGAACTGGACCGATCACGGTTCACCACTCAGTCTTGCCTCTTTCACCTGGGCCGATGACCGTGCCTGGGCACCCCAATGTATTGAGCGCAATGGCAAGTTCTATTTCTATGTTCCCTGCCATTCCAAGATTAGTGGCGGTATGGCCATTGGTGTGGCTGTGGGCGACACCCCCTACGGTCCTTTCAAGGATCCCCTTGGCAAACCCTTGTTTGAGAATGGCTCATGGGATCACATCGACCCCACTGTGTTCATCGACGATGATGGTCAGGCACATCTTTACTGGGGTAACCCCAAACTCTATCATGTGAAGCTCAATGAAGACATGATCAGCTTCGAGGGTGAGCCCGAAGTGCTTGAGACACCTGCAGAGGATCGTTATACCGAAGGTCCCTGGGGTTACAAGCGCAATGGCCAGTATTACATGATGTATGCTGCTGGTGGCGTGCCCGAACATATTGCATACAGTACAGCCAAGAGTCCTACAGGCCCCTGGAAGTATGGTGGCACTATCATGAAGCAGACCAACGAGACAAATTCGTTTACCAACCACAGCGGTATTGTTGACTTCAAGGGTCACAGCTACTTCTTCTACCATACGGGTAATCTGCCCGGTGGTGGCGGTTTTGCACGTTCTGCTTCTGTAGAGGAATTCAAGTACAACGCCGATGGCTCTATCCCCGAGATCAAGCCTACCCGCACAGGTGTGGAGCCTGTGGGAACACTCAACCCCTATGCTCGTGTGGAGGGTGAGACCATGGCTTATTCAATGGGTGTGCGTACCGAGTGGACCGATGCTGACGGTGTATTTGTCAGCGACATTCAGAATGGTGACTGGATTCGCCTGAGCGAGGTGGACTTCGATATTATCAATAATCCTCAGTATCGCATGCACAATGCTACTAACATGCAGTTGCAGGCTCGTGTGAGCAGCGGCATGGTAGGCGGTACAATGGAGATGCACCTTGACTCCTTGCGTGGCAAGGTGTTTGCAAGTCTGGATGTTCCTGCTACCGGTGGCTGGGAGAAGTTTCAGGTGCTGACCAGCGACCTCAAGGAGTTGCCTACCGGAAAGCATGAGGTGTTCATCACCTTCAGCGGTATGAAGGGTCGCAAGCTGATGAACCTTGACTGGTGGCAGTTGGCTCCCAACCATGACAAGTATGCTGCTCGCAATCCTATGTTGTGGGCCGACTATCCCGATCCCGACATCATCCGTGTGGGCGAGTATTATTATATGGTAACCACCACGATGTTCTTTATGCCTGGTGCTCCTATCATGCGCAGCAAGGACTTGGTTCATTGGGAGACCATCAGCTATGTGTTCCCTGAGTTGAAGGACGTTCCTGCCTATGACTTGCAGGGCGGCACCAAGTACGGACAGGGTCAGTGGGCCACCTCATTGCGTTATCACAAGGGTAAGTTCTATGTGCTGTTTGTGACCAACGGCGTTGAGGGCTCTTGGATTTACAGTACCGAGGATCCCACCAAGGGATGGCAGTTGCACAGCCACTTGAAGGGCTTCTATCACGATGCCTCTCTCTTCTTTGACGATGATGACCGTGTGTACATCTTCAGCGGTAGCGGTAGCGTAGATATCACCGAGCTGGAGGCCGACCTCAGCAAGGAAAAGGAAGGTGGTTTCAAGCGTCACCTTACTGTGCAGGATGAGGAAGACAACGGTCTGCTTGAGGGTAGCCGTGTCATCAAGAAGGACGGTTACTATTACCTTATTATGATTTCATGGCCTCGCACCGGTCGTTCACAGCTGGCATACCGCACCAAGGATCTTGCAAGAGGTCGTTGGGAGAAGAAGGTCATCCTCTTTGACAACTTCGACCAGATTGGCAATGTGGGTCAGGGTACCGTGGTGGATGGTCCTGACGGCAAGTGGCATGGCGTCATCTTCCAGGATCGTGGTGGTGTAGGCCGCATCCTCACCGTAAGTCCCGTTCGCTGGATTGACGGTTGGCCTATGATTGGCGACGAGGCTGGTCATGTTACTCCCAGCACAGAGGTGGCTACTGTCACCCTCGACCGCCAGTGGAACCATAACCCCGACAGCAAGGCTTACTCATACAATGCCAAGAAGAAGGTGCTCGACTTGCGCACCGGACAGTTGGCCGGTAATATCTTTATGGCTCGCAACACGCTGACATGGCGTATGTTCGGTCCTACTTGCAGCGATGCTGTCTGCCTTGATATCTCTGGTATGAAGGACGGCGACCGTGCTGGTTTCTCAGCCCTCAACGGCGATGCTGCCTTGATGACCGTATGCAAGGACGGTGGTAATACCTCATTGGTTCTGACCGAGGAGAGCGTAGTGCTCGACCGCCAGAAGCGCGTCACCGACGACCGTGTGAGTGAGAAGGCTCGCATCGACATCAACGGCAAGAAGAAGATTTGGCTCAAGATTACCGGCGACTTCAACCGCGGTAAGGATGTTGCCAACTTCTATTACAGCTTCGATGGCAAGAACTTCGAGAAGTTGGGTGGCGACTTCAAGATGCGTTTCGACTACCAGCGCTTCTTCACCGGTACTCGTTTCGCAGTCTTCAACTTTGCTACCAAGGCCAAGGGCGGAAGCGTGAAAGTGATGGACTTTGAGTTCTAAATAAAAGTCTTTATTGGTTATAGGTTCAGGGGCCTTCTTCAGGGGCTTTCTAAACCTATAGCCAATATCCTTATATATATTTAACCAATAACCTTTTCAAGAATTATAACCAAACTAATATAAATATATGAGAAAACTGTTACTTTTATTAGCCTTTTTCCCATTGCTTGCTGTGGCTCAGGTGGCAACACCTTATCTTCCACCCTTGCATGTGGATGGCAAGGTGCTGAAGGATGTCAACGGCAACAAAGTGGTGTTGCATGGCGTCATGGATACTCCCAGCATGTGGTTCAACAGCAACCGATGGAGTGGTGGATACAACTCGACGGGTGCAACTAACTGTATCAACTACTTTAAGGAGCTTTTCAAATACCTGACCAAGAAGGAGGATGGTGCATACTGTAATGTGTTCCGTCTGCACATGGATCCCGCATGGACAAATCAGAATGGAACCGACTTCCGTAAGGGTTTCACGGTGAAGGATGGTAAGCACATCGACCCCCATGGCAAGGAGGTGGGTGGTGAGGCCGACATCTACAACTTCAGCAAGAAGAGTTTTGAGACCTACCTGAAGAGTGTGTATGTGAAGATTGCTCTTGAGGCTCTGAAGAAGGGTATGTACGTAGTGGTTCGTCCTTGTGGTGTATGCCCCGGCTACATCGAAGTGGGTGACTACTATAATGAGTACCTGACTTATATCTGGGACACCTTCTCAAAGAACGACTCTATCTTGAAGTACTCTGGTCAGATCAGCATTGAGTTGGCCAACGAGCCTGTGACACTTCGTGCCAAGGGCGGCAAAGAGGACAAGAAGGCTAAGCATGACTTCTTCCAGCCTATCGTTGACAAGATTCGTGCAAACGGCTACGATGGTATCATCTGGGTGCCCGGTACAGGCTGGCAGGCAAGTTACGAAGACTATGCCTCCTATCCCATCGAGGGTGCCAACATAGGCTATGCTGTTCACAACTATGCAGGTTGGTATGGCAATAGCGATGAGTCATATACCAATACAGCCAATAAGACAACTTATAAGAACAACTGTATCAATCAGTTCAAGAAGCAGGTTCCCGTTGTGGAGACCAATCCCATCATCATCACCGAGGTGGATTGGAGTCCCAAGAACCCTGGCACAGGTCATGTCAACGAGCATGGAGAGTATGTGGAGAGCAACTATGGCACATGGGCCACAGCCACCACTTCTAAGTGGGGTGTAGGCTATAAGGCGATACTTGACCATTTCGGCAATATCAGCATGACGCTTTCATCGTCCGACTGCTACATCGATTGGAACAAGAGCAAGAGCACAGGCCATTCATACCCTGCCTTCAAGGATGCCATGGAAAAGAATGGCAAGGATCCCTATGATGCCAGTGGTGTGGCATGTTTCCAGTGGTATGCCGACTATGCCAAGGTGGACTATCCCTTTGCCCCCTACAAGCATCAATGGACTGCCGATAATGGTGCTGGCAAGTTTGTCAACCCCATCTTGAATGGCGACTTCCCCGACCCGGATGTAATACGTGTGGGCGACACTTATTATATGGTAAGTACGACGATGTACACCTTCCCCGGTGCCACCATCATGAAGTCAAAGGACTTGGTCAACTGGGAATATTGCTGCAATCCTCTCACCAAGATTGATGACAACGATGCATACAACCTCAAGAATGGCAAGGAGCACTATGCCCAGGGCATGTGGGCAGCCAGCTTGAGCTATCACGATGGCAAGTTCTACCTTTATTTCATCAGCTATGGTCGTAATGGCGTAGATCAGGGACGCAATGTCATGCTGACCACCACCAATCCCGAAGGACAATGGAAGATGGAGTACTGGCCCGAGCACTACTACGACAGCGGCTGGCTGTTTGACGATGGCGAGAAGGGCGACGGCTACGTGTATGTGGCATGTGGCATTGGCGATATCTACGTGAACAAGTTGGATGGCAAGACCTTGAAGAAGATATCAAGTTCTAAGGTCATCTCTGGTCGTGATGGTCTGGAGGGCAGCCACATGTATCATATCGGCGATTTCTATTATCTTTATCTCACCACAGGTGGATATTGGCGCGGTCAGACCATCTATCGCAGTACCAACCCCATGGGCCCCTATGAGGAGATGCCTAACCTGAACAAGTACGACAACGTGCAGGCAGGTAATGCCTTCTCTGGCCAGGGCATTCACCAGGGAGCCTTGGTTGAGACGCAGACGGGCGAGTGGTGGACCATCATGTTCAAGGATGCTGGTGCCATCGGCCGTGTTCCCTATCTGGAACCTGTTACCTGGAATGATGGTTGGCCTATGATTGGTAAGAACGGTAAGGATGTGAGCAGAATGACCTCTACTACGGGTTACACCCCTGCTTACTATGCCAAACCTAATGTGGGTGCAAACTACTCTCGCACCTATCTGCCTACCAACGACACCTTTACCGACTTGACATTGGGCATGCAGTGGTCATGGAATCACAATCCCGATGACAATTCATGGTCGTTGCTCGAGAACCCCGGCAACCTGCGCTTGCATACCACCGGCATTGCCGAGACTCTTGACCGTGCGCGCAATTCCTTGACCCAGCGTATCTTGGGCTACAACTGTGAGGGCTTCAAGAGTGCTGCGAAGGAAACCAAGTCATACGGTACCATCAAGATGAACATTGCCAACATGAAGGACGGCGATATTGCTGGTCTTTCTGTATTTCAGGATCCCTATTCATATATAGGTGTGAAGATGGTGGATGGCAAGAAGCATATCTACTACTATCACAGCGAGTATGATGACAAGGCTGCCACCGACCAGCTTGGCGATGAGGTTACGGGTGATGTCATCTTCCTTCGCGCTTGCGTAAGTTTCGTCAGCAACACGGTGGACTATTACTATAGCCTTGACAACCAGAAGTACACCAAGTTCGGCAAGGGTATGTCTCCCCGTTTCACACTCAAGATCTTCGTGGGTAACCGTTTCTATCTCTTCAATTATGCTACCAAGTCAAATGGCGGTTATGTGGACATTGACTGGTTCAGCACCGAACCCGAGTATAGCGAGGAGATGTTCTTCGGCGAGGGCGTATTGAACTCATTCACGGTAGAGGATGCCACAGCCAAGGAGATTGTGGCCGACAGAAAGGAATACGCTGTAATGCCCGGTGGCGCAACCCCATTGACCGTTACCTGCACCATGCAGAGCGGTATGAAGAGCAACGTTTCTACCGGCTGTTCTTACACCGTTGCCAATTCAGACGTTGCCTATGTGTCGGGTAACAGCGTGGTAGGTAAGAAGGTAGGCTCTACCGAGGTTACTGCTATCTATACCGATCCCACGGGTAGTCAGGTATCTACTACCTTTGTTATCAACGTGTCATTCTTCCCCGTGGCTGAAGGTTGCATCAACCCCTCATTCATCGGCTCTGGTACATTCGCCATGAAGAGTGACTACGGTCAGTTGAAGACCTCAAAGAATGGCTTTGGTGGTTGGGAGTATGAGATGGGTGCTGATATGAACGGACAGGGACGTTACCTGGTGTTCGAGCTCAGTAGTGCTTCTTTGGCTAAGCCTACCATCTGCATCTACGACAAGCATGACCTTGCTACCACTGAGTTCTACAAGAGTGCTGTGCTGAGCGGCAAGATACTGACGGTTGACCTTGAGGAGGTGGCCAAGGTGGTTGACCTGAGTCATGTATATTATGTAGGATTCTGTAATGGTTCTAATAATGCAGTCAACATCAAGCAGGTTTACTTCAGTAATGATGGCGAGACACCTACTGCCATCGAGGCTGTTGCCGAGCAGTTTGGTGCTAAACTGGAGCGTGTGGAGTATTTCACTCTCGACGGTCGCCAGCAGATGGGCTTGCAGCTTGGAACCAATATCGTACGTCGCGTATATAGCGATGGCCATGTGGAAACTGCTAAGATTATCAAGAAATAACATTAAGAATTCGCAGACAAGGCTTGATGGCTTTGTCTGCGAAGCTTTTTTAATACATGAAAAAATAATAAATTTACACTTAGCCATAAAGCGGAACATTACGAATCTCATGTGGTATTGTCGCTCATGTGCCTTGTGTTAGAAACAAACACTTAAAAACTATGATCAACTTTAGAAAGAACTTGCTGGCATGGGTTGCCCTTTTCCTTTGCACAGGTGTGGTGGAGGCTAAACCTCGTCAGCGTGACACACATCGTTTGTGGTACACTAAACCTGCCACAGATTGGCTGCAGGCATTGCCTTTGGGTAACAGTCAGCTTGGAGCCATGGAGTATGGTGGTGTTGCAGAGGATGTAATCAGTTTGAACGAGGAGACGTTCTGGAGTGGTGGCCCCCACAACAATAACAGTACTACCTCGTTGCAGCATCTTGATGAGGTGCGCAAGCTGATTTTCGATGGCAAAGATCAGGAAGCCACACAGATTATCAACCGTGAATTCGTAAAAGGTCCTCATGGCCAGCGCTTCTTGCCCCTTGGCTCGTTGGTGCTGAATATGCAGGGCGTAGATAACTACACTAATTTTGAGCGTGAACTCGATCTTACCCGTGCTGTGGCCACCACAAGTTTTACAGTTGACGGTGTGAATTACAAGCGCGAGGTAATTGCCAGTATGACGGATAGCGTCATCGTAGTGCATCTGACCTCATCCAAGAAGGGTGCTGTCAACATGAAACTCGGCTACAAGAGCGAACTGCCTTGCAAGACCTCCATTCAGAACGGCATCTTCTACGCAGCCATCGAGGGTGCTGACCATGAAGGCATCAAGGCACAACTGAATGCCAACGTAGCCATGAAGGTAATGAGCGATGCTGCAAATGTTGATTTGAAGGATGACGGTGTTACCATCAGTCAGGCCAGCGATGTGACCATCTACCTCACGGCTGCCACTAACTTCGTAAGCTACAAGGATGTGTCGGGCGATGGACGTTCCAAGGCTACGCGCATCATTAGCCGTGTGCAGGATAACTTCAACAAACTTCTGAAAAAGCACGTTAAGGAGTATCAAAAGTACTATGACCGTGTTGACTTGCAACTCAATCCAGATGAGGAACAACCCGTATTGCCCACCGACGAGCGTCTGGCTAAGTTCCAGGAGACCCAAGATCAAGGTATGGTTTGCTTGATGTTCAACTATGGTCGTTATCTGCTCATCTCTTCTTCAATGGGTGAGAGTGGTCAGGCTGCCAACCTGCAGGGTATGTGGAACAACTCGCTCTTTGCACCCTGGGATAGCAAGTACACTATCAATATCAATGCAGAGATGAACTACTGGCCTGCCGAGGTCTGCAACCTCAGCGAGACTGCAGCTCCTCTCTTCTCTATGATTCGCGACTTGAGCGAGACAGGTGCCATTACCGCCAAACAGATGTACGGCTGCGGTGGTTGGATGGCTCATCACAACACCGACCTTTGGCGTATTGCCGGCCCTGTTGATGCCAGCGACTGGGGTATGTTCCCCAATGGAGGTGCATGGTTGGCTACCCACCTGTGGGAGCACTACCAGTTCACTCAGGACAAGGAGTTTCTTAAGGAGTGGTACCCCATCATCAAGGGTACAGCCGACTTCTATCTCGACTATATGGTTCGTGACCCCAAGAGTGGTTACCTCGTTGTGTCTCCCTCTGTAAGTCCCGAGCATGGTGGCCGTGGCCGTCGCACTCCCCTTACTGCAGGTTGCACCATGGACAACCAGATTGTTCGAGATGCTTTGGGCAACACACTTGCTGCCGCTAAGATTTTGGGTGTGGATGAGGCTTATCAGAAGAAGTTGCAGGAGACGCTCCGACAGGTTCCTCCTATGGCTGTAGGTCAGTACGGACAGTTGCAGGAGTGGATTGAAGACCTTGACGACCCCAACGACCAGCATCGTCACATCTCACATCTCTACGGCCTCTTCCCCTCTAATCAGATTACCGATTCCAATCCTAAGCTTTTTGCAGCAGCACGTAAGACATTGGAGCAGCGTGGTGACCAAGCTACAGGTTGGAGTCTGGGTTGGAAGACTTGCTTCTGGGCTCGTCTGCAGGATGGCAATCATGCCTATCAGATTATCCGTAACATGCTGAACATTCTGCCCAGCGACCGTGCTGGACGTCAATACCCCAACGGACGTACCTATCCCAACCTCTTCGATGCACATCCTCCTTTCCAGATTGATGGAAACTTTGGTGTGACGGCAGGTATTGCTGAGATGCTCGTACAGAGTCACAATGGCAAGGTTCAGCTTCTTCCTGCTTTGCCCGATGCTTGGAAGAGTGGTAAGGTAAGTGGACTTAAGGCTCGTGGTGGCAAGACGGTCAGCATCGAGTGGAAGGATGGCAAGATTGTAAAGTCCTCTATTAAGTAGTGTTATGAAATTCAGACATTTTGTCCTGACAGCGATGGCTACCCTCATGTGGCCCATCGCTGTTATGGCAGATATACATATCTCGCCCAATGGTAAGGTGAAGGCAGAGACCACCCGTGACGCTTTGGTGGTCAGTTACCAGTCGGACGCTGGTTGGCAGCAAATCTACAAGGCCTATTTCCTGGGCATTGGCGGAGGTTCTTCCGAGAAGGTTGACATAAAGTACGACATGCTGTTTGGTAAGCAGTTGCACATCAACAAAAAGGCTGTCAAGGCAGTACATTCGTTGCAGTCGGGTGGCTTGCTGATGCTCATGATTACCGATGACGGCGTGGCATTCAAGAAAGTAAGTCGTGAGAAGGTAAGCTACAATGGTGAAGAGGAGACTACCATCGACTTCTCTGCTGCCACCAACTATTGGATAATGAAGTGGAGTGATGGTGCAGAAGGCTTCTTCCCCAAGAACCAGGAGGTGAAGCTGGACGACCGTTGGAGCATACCAGCCCTTTTCGAGTTCCCCCACAATGTGTTTGCTCTCATCCACGAGGCAGATGTACAGCGCGATCAGGCTGCAAGCAGTCTTTACAGCACTTCCAGCAAGGGTGTGTATCGTATCGTCACCGATAAGAATGAACAGTTTGCCAAGTCGTCAACGTGGAAGACGGTAATGGTAGGTTCTTTGGCCGACGTGGTGGAGTCAACGCTCGTCACCGATGTCAGCACCCCCTGCAAACTACAGGACACCAGTTGGATTCAACCTGGTGTGGCAGCCTGGGTGTATTGGGCCTACAATCATGGCTCAAACGACTATGACATTATCAAGAAGTACACCGACATGGCTGTAGCCTTGAAGCTCCCCTATGTGCTCATTGATGCAGAGTGGGATGAGATGAAGAACGGCAAGACGGTAGAAGATGCGGTGAAGTATGCTGTGGATAATGGCATCAAGCCCATGATATGGTACAACTCGTCGGTAGGATGGGTGAATGGGGCTCCCGGTCCCAAGTATCGTCTCAACAAGCCAGAAGACCGTGAGAAGGAGTTTGCCTGGTGTGAGAAGATTGGTGTCACAGGTGTGAAGATTGACTTCTTCAGCGGTGAGAACAATATGAATATGGCTTATTGCATCGACTTGCTGGAGAGTGCCGCCAAGCATCACCTGCAGGTCAATTTTCATGGGGCAACCGTGCCTCGTGGATGGCAGCGTACCTATCCCAATCTTGTAAGCACAGAGGGTGTGTATGGTGCAGAGTGGTATAACAACGTACCTACCTTCACTAAGCGTGCTGCAGCACACAATGCCATATTACCCTTCACACGCAATGTGGTGGGTTCGATGGACTACACGCCCTGTGCCTTCACCGATTCACAGCATCCTCACATCACCACTCACGCTCACGAGTTGGCATTGACGGCCTTGTATGAGTCGGGTGTGCAGCATTTGGCCGACCGTCCCGAGAGTTTCCTGGCCCAGCCAAAGGCCGTAAAGGAATATCTCTCCAATCTGCCTACTGCATGGGATGAGACTTGTCTGCTGGCTGGTTATCCTGCAGAGTATGTGGTGATGGCTCGCCGTAGTGGAGACATCTGGTATATTGCTTGCATCAATGGTACCGATGAGGCTAAGGATATTACTTTCAGTACCAGTCGTCTCAAGCATTTGGGCAAGAAGATTACCCTTTTTGCAGATAGTGGTAAGGAGAAATCCCCATGGGCTATCAGCAAACTCACAAAAATGCCTGCAACCATCAGTTGTCAGCCTCGTGGTGGTTTCCTGATGGTCGTAAATAAGTAAACCCAGTTGTGTGAGTCAACGTGATGGCTCCCATGATGAAAAATCAAAGATAATGAAAAAAACATTTCTCTCTGCTTTGTTCTTTGGAATTTGTATGAGCATGAGCGCTCAGCAGTTCCCTTATCAGAATACCAATCTCTCGGCACACGAGCGTGCCGTGGATCTTTGCAGTCGTCTCACCCTTGAGGAGAAAGCCTCGTTGATGCTCGACGACTCTCCTGCCATTCCTCGTTTGGGCATCAAGCGCTTCCAGTGGTGGAGCGAGGCTTTGCATGGTGTGGCCAATATGGGCAATGTCACCAATTTCCCCGAGCCTGTGGGTATGGCTGCCTCGTTCAATCCCGACATGGTGTATCGTGTGTTCGATGCAGTCAGTACAGAGGCACGTGCCAAGTGGAACGAGCTGCAGAAGGAGGGTGGCGACGTAACCCGTTTCCATGCCTTGTCGTATTGGACTCCCAATGTGAACATCTTCCGCGACCCACGATGGGGTAGAGGACAGGAGACATACGGCGAGGACCCCTATCTGACCAGTCTGATGGGATGCTCTGTGGTGCGTGGCCTTCAGGGTCCCGAGACGTCCAAGTATCGCAAGACATGGGCTTGTGCCAAGCACTATGCCGTGCACAGTGGTCCCGAGTGGAGCCGTCATACAGCCAACCTTACCAATGTGAGTGCCCGCGATATGCACGAAACCTACCTGCCCGCTTTCAAGGCACTCGTGCAGGATGCCAAGGTGCGCGAGGTGATGTGTGCCTATCAGCGTTTGGATGATGAACCTTGCTGCAGCAGCCAGCGTCTCTTGCAGCAGATTCTTCGCGACGATTGGGGCTTCCAGTATCTTGTGGTTTCCGACTGTGGTGCCGTGACCGACATTCATTCCAGTCACAAGACCGCCACCGATGCGGTCCATTCTGCTGCCCGTGCTGCTTTGGCGGGTACAGATGTGGAGTGCGGATACAATTATGACTACCGAAAACTGCCCGATGCAGTAAAGCGTGACTTCATTACCGAAGCCGAGGTTGACAAGCATGTCATCCGACTTCTTGAAGGCCGTTTCGACTTGGGTGAGATGGATGACCCCTCTCTTGTGGAGTGGAGTAGCATTCCCAGTTCTGTACTTGAAAGCAAGGAGCACCTGCAACTGGCTCTCGATATTGCCCGTCAGTCTATGACGCTCTTGCAGAACCGTGATGGCATTCTTCCCTTGAAGTCAAGCGACAAGATTGCCGTAGTTGGTCCCAATGCAGACGACAAGCCCCTCATGTGGGGTAACTACAATGGTACGCCCACCACTACCGTTACCGTGCTCGAGGGCATCAAGGCCATCAACAAGAAGGTGAAGTATCTCAAGGCTTGCGACCTTACCGACAACCGCATCGTCACTCCTGTCTTCGACCAACTCTCATTCGAGGGCAAGGCTGGCTTTAAGGGCACTTTCTGGAACAATACCAAGCGTGAGGGCAAGCCCGTGGCCACCCTGTACCATGCTGCTCCCTTTGCCAAGACTACCGCAGGCAACTATCAGTTTGCTCCTGGAGTAAAGCTGACGGACTTCAGCGCCCTCTATCAGACAGTATTCAAACCCAAGAAGAGTGGTGAGGTTGTCATCAATGTAGAGTCTGTCAGCAACTTCGAAGTGCTTGTCAATGGTGAGGTAAAGCAGAAGTACTCTACATGGCGTGTCACTCCCACCCGCACCCCTATTCAGGTAGAGGCAGGCAAGGAGTACAATATTGAGATTCGCTTTGCTCACATCCCCACCTATGGTGCCAGCATCAAGGTGAACGTCGGCATAGAGTCTATCATCGACTATCAGCAGATTGTGGAGCAGCTCAAGGGTATCGACAAGGTGGTTTATGTGGGTGGTATTGCTGCCTCGCTCGAAGGCGAGGAGATGCCTGTGGATATTGACGGCTTCCGTGGTGGCGACCGCACTCATATTGAGTTGCCCGCCGTGCAGCGTGGTCTGCTGAAGGCTTTGCATGAGGCAGGCAAGAAGGTCATCTTCGTCAGCATGTCGGGTTCTGCCATTGCCTACGAACCTGAGTCTGAGACTTGCGATGCCATTCTTCAGGCTTGGTATCCTGGCATGAAGGGCGGTCAGGCTGTGGCAGAGGTACTCTTTGGCAAGGTGAATCCTTCAGGTAAGCTGCCTGTGACTTTCTATAAGAATTCTGCTCAGTTGCCCGATTTTGAGGACTATACTATGGAGGGACGTACTTACCGCTACCTGCGCCATCAGGAGCCTCTCTTCCCATTCGGCTATGGTCTCTCTTACACCCAGTTCACATTGGGCAAGGCAACCCTCTCGGCTTCTTCACTGAAGTGGAACGACACGGGTAAGGTTACCCTGAGTGTGCCTGTGCAGAATGTGGGTAAGGTAGATGGCACCGAGGTGGTTCAAGTCTATGTGAAGAACCTCGATGACCCCGAAGGTCCCATTATGCAGCTTCGTGGCTTCCAGCGTGTGGATGTCAAGGCAGGTCAGTCGGCCACCGCTTCCATCGAACTCACTCCCAAGAGCTTCGAGTGGTTTGATGCCAAGAGCAATGCCATGAATGTCCGTGCTGGTCGCTTCCAGTTGCTCTATGGCAACAGCTCAAAGAAGAGCGATTTGCAGACTCTTGATTTCACCATTCAGTAATTTTAGTTATTCAACTTTCGCATGCTTCTGTATTAGGGAATTAAAGAATTCAAAGAATTCAAAGGAGTTACTTTTGACCGTCGTCAAAAGTCTTTAACTCCTTGATATTTTTTAACTCCCTATACATGCGAAACGTGAATTTTTATTATAGACAAATGAAAAAACTATTATTCCTTTTGTCCTTGATGGCATCCTCTCAGATGCGTGCCTATGACCCTCCCACCATGGGATGGAGTTCTTGGAACACCTTCGCGCTCAATATCAACGAACAGACCATCAAGCAGACGGCAGCCGCCATGAAGTCGAAAGGCTATGCCAAGGCAGGCTATGTGTATTGTAATATCGATGACGGTTATTTTGGAGGTCGTGACCCCAAAACGGGCCATTTGCTCATCCATCCCACTCGTTTCCCCAATGGCCTGAAACCTGTGGTTGACTACATTCATGCACAAGGTCTTAAGGCTGGCATCTATAGTGATGGCGGTTATGACACTTGTGGTAGCTATCATGGTGGTGACAAGGACGGTGTGGGTGTTGGCTTGTACAAGCACGACCAAGAGGACTGCGACTTCTTCTTCAAGGAACTGGGCTTCGACTTCATCAAGATCGACTTCTGTGGTGGTGTGAACTATCACAACAAGGATGGTCTTAACCTGGATGAGAAGGAGCGTTACACGGCCATCCACAAAGCAATCGTCAATACGGGTCGTGACGACGTACGCATGAACATCTGCCGTTGGGACTATCCCGGAGCATGGGCTAAGGACATCTCTTGTTCATGGCGTATGCATGGCGATATCAATTGCAGCTGGGGCAGTGTCAAGGAGATTATTGAGGATAACCTCTACCTTTCGGCTTATTGTCGTGAGGGACACTACAACGATATGGACATGCTTGAGGTAGGCCGATGGCTGTCGGCTGAGGAGGACAAGACGCATTTCGGCATGTGGTGCCTTATGAGCAGTCCCTTGCTCATTGGCTGTAACATCAACGACATCAAGACCGAATCGGCCAATCTGTTGAAGAATAAGGAACTCATCGCCATCAACCAGGACTCTCTGGGTTTGCAGGCTTACGTAGTGAAGCGCGACATGGAGAATGGCACCTATGTGCTTGTCAAGGATGTGGAGGAACTGAATGGACTGAGTCGTGTAGTGGGTCTCTATAACCCCAATGAAAAGGCTGTGGAGATTGGTTTCGACTTTGCCGATGTGTGTCTGGGTGGACAAATTAAGATGCGTAACCTCTTTACCAGGGTCAACAAGAGTGGCACTTATGAAGGCAGCTACAAGGAGAAGGTGCCTGCGCATGGTCTTCGCATCTATAAGCTCACCGCTGAGCAGCGTTACGAGCAGACCCTCTACGAGGCAGAGACGGCCTTCATGCAGACCTATCAGGAGATTAAGTGGCGTGGTGATACCGATGCCCGTTTTGAGGAGAATGCCGCTTGCTCGGGAGGTGTAATGTGCTCGTGGTTGGGCAAGGTGGCCAAGAACGACATCGTGTGGCCTCATGTCTATAGCAAGGAGGGCGGCGAATACGAACTTACGGTTTGCTATCTGAGTGGTGAGGCACGCAGCATGACGCTCGATGTCAATGGAAAGAAGGTGAAGACCATCTCGGTAAGCAATACGGGTTGGAACAAGGTCGCTACCAAGACCGTGAAGGTAAACCTTGAGCCAGGCGACAACGTGGTGCGCCTTTACAACTCCTCTGCCTTTATGCCCAACATCGACTGCATCAAGCTCAGCAAGGTTATCCCCGATGTCATTGAGCATGCCGCTGCCGATGTGGCCGACCATGAGGAATACGATCTTCGTGGCATCAAACTTGCAGGTGGCAATAGCGCTTCACGTCGTCATGTTGTCATCAAGAACGGCAGAAAGTTCGTTCGCTGATTGTTGCGCCCCTATACAAACGTGCGAAGGCACGAAGTTCACGAGTTCATTGCTCGTGTTCTTCGTGCCTTCGCACTATGTTTTCCGCGAAGCTATTTTCCCTTAACTTCCGCGAGGCTAACTTCTCTTAACTTCCGCGTAGCTAACTTCCCTTAACTTCCGCGTAGCTAACTTCCCAAAAAATTATACCTCCTTGTTCTTCACTACCGACTCGTAGTAAGCCAGATAGTCATCCTTCTGGTCGCTGGCCATCCAAGCCATAGCCGAACGTGGGTGGTCGTTCTGCGAACCGGTAATCATGTAGGGGATGAAGTAGCCCCAGTCAATCTCCTTGTGCAAGGGGTTGATGTGATCCTGGATGCACTTGATGATAGGCTCAAGTTTGTACTTGGGGTTCTTGAGGAATGAGATGAGCAGCTCCATAGGACAGTTACCTGCACCACGGCCGATACCCATCATGGTAGCGTCAAGCATGTTGGCACCCTTCATGATGCACTCAATGGTGTTGGCAAATGCCAGCTGAGTGTTGTTGTGACCATGGAAACCGATGGTCTTGCCAGGAAGTGCGTTGGTGTATTTGCTCATCAGGCTGTGGATGTCCTCTGAGTAGAGGCTGCCGAAGCTGTCCACGAGGTAGAAGGTACCTACGCGCGACTCTGCCACGTCGGACAGAACCTGGTCGAGTGCACGGTCGTTAACCTTCGATACCGCCATCAGGTTGATGGTGGCCTCATATCCCTTGTCCATCACATGGTGAGCCAATTCGATGGCCTTGTCAATCTGATAGTCGTAGCAAGCCACACGGAAGAGGTCAACCACACTCTCGTCCTTGGGGCGGATGTCGTCAAACTTGATGCGGCCGATGTCTGCCATTACAGACAACTTCATGTCGGTGTTGTTCTCGCCCACAATCTCACGCAGTTCATCCTCTGCGCAAAACTTCCATGGGCCAAACTCGGTGCGGGGGAACTGGTCCTCGCTGCTGATGTAGCCAATTTCCATGTAATCTACACCAGCCTTTACGCAAGAGTCGTAAACACCCTTGACGAAGTCCTTGCTGAACTGCCACTTGTTCATAAGTCCGCCATCGCGGAC
Organism: Bacteroidaceae bacterium; assembly: GCA_045597585.1. Lineage (GTDB taxonomy): Bacteria > Bacteroidota > Bacteroidia > Bacteroidales > Bacteroidaceae > Physcousia. Next base: position 22,815 of record JAZLKL010000024.1, read on the forward strand.
GGTGCAGTCCAGAACCTTGATTTCTTTTCTGTACATTGTATCGTTTTTAATGTTATAATAACGCATTTTGTTGGTTGTCGCTGGGCTTTTTGTGTGTAAACGGAAGACGACGTCAGATGAGTTTCTTCTCTTCCTCGATGTAATAGTCAATCAGTGTGTTGTACACACTCTCTACCACGCTGGCACTGATGCCTTGTTGCTCTGCCCATTCTCCACGGGTCTTTATCACTGCCTTTCTGCGCTCTGAGGCCTCTATGCCTTTGGCCGTACCGTCCTTGTACTTCACCACCTCGCGCACATACTCAGTGCGAGTGGCAAGCAGACTGATGATTTCAGAGTCGATGTTGTCGATTTCATGTCTCACCTCAGCAATGTTGGTGCATTCTTGAGGGAGTTTTTCGTTTACGTTGTGCGCCACAATCTTTACCTTTGTTTTAGTTAAAGTTTAAAATCGTGACAAAATTAACACTTTTTCTTAGAAAAACCGACAAAATTACTCTATTTCTTGCAAATTAAGGCGCATTTGTGCGTTATTTTTCTGTTTTTGCTACGAACTAACACGATTGACGGCCAGATGAAGCATCATCTGACCGTCCGTTCATTCAATTGTTATTCAAACTAACCGATTACCCTTTCTCATACCCCTGACAAGGGTGAAGGGAGGGGGGG
>JAZLKL010000025.1:0-5461 GCA_045597585.1 Bacteroidaceae bacterium
CCCCAGGCATAGAAGTCACCGGCACAGGTGGCATAGCTGCCTGCCACGGTGGTAGCGCCGAGGTTCATGGTGGCCCACTTCTTGCCACCTATCTCCACGTAGGCATGGCCAGAAACGTAGCTCGAGTTTATCTTTTCCTCAAGGAGGGTCAGACGGTTGAAGATTTCGTTCAGCAGCTTCTGCAAGTTCTGCGTGTCTTCTGTGGTCTTGTCGGTAGCCGTACCATTCAGACGGTTCACCAGGACAGGCACATCCTGAACCGACACTTTATCATCTTGATTGACATCATACACCGAACGGGCTTTCAGCGTGGGTGCCTGAGCGCCTGCCATGAGCGTCATGGCCAGCAGCGAGATTGTCAAGAATAGTTTTCTCATAACAATATTTTGCTTTGAAATTTATCTTTGGTTTGAAATTGTAAGGAGTTAGTCAGAAACAGGACGGATGGGGAACCCTTGGTAACGATTGTAGTGTATCGACAAATTGACATTATCCTGATAGGTATCCAGAACGAAAGCATCATTAGTATTGCTCATAAAGCACGACGAAGACCAATAGCAGCCATTAGTGCCACCTTCGTAGTGCGTCGATTTACCACCATAGCCAACGGCGGGGAAGAATACACGCTTGGAGGTATCGCTCTTAGCCACGAAAAGCACACCAGCCACACCTGCGTACTCCTCAAGGTAAGTCTGTGTCTCAGAAAGCCAATAGATGCCACCGGCAGGGGTGGCGCTGCTGAGCGTCTTGGGAGTCTGCACATCGGCGTTGCTACCCGAGCAGGCCACGGCAAGACTCACAAAATCGGCCTTGGTGGGCGTGCGCCATCCACCTACCCAGCTGGAACTCTTCACCACGGCATCATGGGCTTCATCGAGGGTTTCGTCTGTGTAAGAGGGATAATAACTGCTGCTCCACTGCATGCTGAGGCCAGTAAACGATGCCTTGCTGTCCGACCACGAGATGCCTGTGTAGCGGGGAGTGGTCTCACCCCAGGCATAGAAGTCGCCAGCGCAGGTGGCATAGCTTCCGGCCACGGTGGTGGCACCGAGGTTCATGGTGGCCCACTTCTTACCGCCAATCTCCACATAGTCGTGGGTAGGGGCCTCACCGTTTACACGAGCCTCCAGGGCAGCCAGACGGGTGTTGATGGCATTCAGCACATTCAGCAAGCTCTGCGTATCCACGGTAGTCTTTTCGGCCACAGCCCCGGCAAGGCGTCTTGCCTGGGCACGAACCTCCTGCACCTGCACGTTGTCGGCTTGCTCTACGTCATTTACCGAGCCATCTTCCAGCACAGGTTTCTGTGCACCAGCCATGAGTGTCACGGCCAGCAGCGAAATAGTCAGGAAAAGCTTTTTCATAATAATGTTTCTGTTTAGATTATAACTAATCGGATTAAAAATATAAAAATTTTTGCAAATTTAAGTATTATTTGCAAAAGCACCAAACAAAATGAGGAAAAAGAAAAAAAGACTCTCCTCCCGCCCTCAAGATGAAGCAAAATGATGGCGGAAGGCCTCCCCCTCGCTCAGCGTGCCTTCAGGCCGATGCTTCGCCCGAAGGGCAGAAGAAAAGGGGAAGGAGCAGGGGCTGTTTCAAGTGGTCTTATGTAACCGCTTCCCCCTAGAGGGGGACGGGAGGGGGTCTTTAATACCCCTCATGCTGCATCTCGTTGTACTCTCTGAAGAGTTCCAGGCACTTGTCACGGTCGAGTGGATTGAGGAAGCCTGGCATCTTGTCGCGCCCACCGAAGATCTTGTCGAACTTATCGTCGCGGAAACCAATGAAACCGTTATCCTCAATGGTGCACCCAAAATACACCTTATCTATATTGGCCCACATACAGGCGCACAGACACATGTGACAAGGTTCGCCCGTGGTGTAGAGTACGCATCCCGAGAGGTCGAAGGTACCCAGACGTTTGCCCGCGTCACGAATAGCCATACACTCACCATGAGCCGTGGCATCGTGGTCGCGCAGCACACAGTTATGGCCACGTCCCACCACTTCACCATTCTTCACTATGACCGTACCAAACGGTCCACCATGCCCTTGACGGATGCCCATACGAGCCTCATCAATGGCCATCTGCATAAACTTACTATCTGACATTTTTTTCATGTTTTTTGATGTTTTTATAGCATTACAGCCTTTTTGTCTTGACATAAATCAATTAAAAGGTCTTTTTTCTTAATTTTCGATGCCACAATCTTGCCACTTACGAAAAAAGCAGTAATTTTGCACCGTGTTTTTCATGGTATTAGATTTAAGGTTAACGAAAGTTGGGTTGTCGGGATGACAACCTTCTTTTTTTATATCTCCTCCTCATACATAAGATAATGGCTCTCATGCATACCCAGCGCCTGATAGGTTTGCTGTCCGCGCAGGTTGGTCTTGTCCACATACAGACGTATCTGCGACACACCCTCTGACCGCGCCATCGTCTTGACACGCTCGTAGAGGGCACGATACACACCCTTGCGACGATGCTCGGGAGCCACATACACACTCTGAATCCACCAATACCACGCGTTGTTCCAGTCGCTCCACTCCTTGGTGAGCAACAAACTGCCCACAGGCACACCATCCTCCATGGCCACAAGGTACTTACCCTTCTCGGCATCCTCCATCACGGCACTCACACCGGGGAGCAACACCTGCAGCTCAAGACGGGTGCCTTCCGACTCCCACGCCATATCCACCTGAAACTGCGCTATGGCAGAAGCTTCGCTTTTTGTTCCTACTTTTATGTCCATCTGTCTTGATTAATATCAATATTATTGGGCAAGTTTTCACTTTTTCCCACAAAACTCTTGCAACTTGACGAAAAAGCCGTACCTTTGCATCAGTTTTTCATGGTATTAGATTTAAGGTTAGTAAAAAGATTGGTTGTCGGGAGACAACCTTCTTTGTTTTTATACCCTACCCTAACACTCATTCTGTTTTTTTCACGTCCATTCGTATAACCAGCTTGATATGGTCTTTAGTATGCACAAAGTTAGCAATTTTAGACGAAAGACAAAGCATAAGCCCTACATTTTTCGATTATTAGCCTGAAATAGTGGGTTTTTCCATTTTATTTATTAACTTTGCAGAGAAAATAAGTTGAATTTAAAAATAAACAGGAAAAAAACAACTACCACGCTCACGCCTACTTTCGGCTACACCGCGTGCCACAAGGGCACGATGAGGACAAGGAGGCAGAGAGGGTACACAAAAATACTAATATTATGAATAAGAAAAGCTTTTTGACTTTGGCCTTTACGGCATTGATGGCATGTGGTGCGCAGGCACAGAACACCGAAGAGGGATGGACCGGCACTTGGGCCACCGCAGTTGAGTTTACAGGTCCCGGCGACATGCCTAAGGCAAGTCTCTCGGGTCGTTCGTTGCGCGAGATCATCCACATCAGCATCGGTGGTGAGACCATGCGCATGCAACTCTCAAACATCCACAGCAAGGAACCCGTAGAGATCAAGTCGATCTTTATCGCCACTCCTACCGACTCATGCGACATCGACGTCAAGACCGCCAAGTACCTTACCTTTGGGGGTAAGAAGTCAGTCACCATTGCTCCGGGCGAGGCTGTATATTGCGATGTGATGAAGTATCACCTCACTCCCCTGCAGCGACTCTCGGTAACCATCAACTATGGCGAGAAGACTCCCGTCAACGCATCGTCGCATCGCGGCTCACGCACCACCTCATACCTGATGCAGGGCGAGGCTAAGCCCAAGACCAAGTTCATGCCTACCGAGAAGTGCGACCACTGGTACAACATCTCGTGCATCGACGTGCAGACCAGCGAACCCACTCCCTGCGTGGCCGTGCTGGGCAACAGCATCACCGACGGCCGAGGCAGCACCACCAACATGCAGAACCGCTGGACCGACTTCATGGCCGAGGCTTACGGGGGCAAGACCGCTGTACTGAACCTGGGTATCGGTGGCAACGCCGTAGTGCGTGGCGGACTGAGCGAGCCTGCCTTGAAACGCTTCGACCGCGACATCCTGGAGCAGAAGGGCGTCACCACGGTGGTCATCTTCGAGGGTGTGAACGACATAGGCGGATGGAAGCCCAACCACCAGGAGGTAGTAAAGAGTCTGACCGATGCCTACACCGTATTGATAAAGAAGGCCAAGGATGCAGGCAAGAAGGTGTACATCGGCACCATCACTCCCTTCCTGGGCAACTCATACTACACACACTTCAGCGAGGCTGCCCGTCTCACGGTAAACGACTGGATTCGTGCCAACAAGGACGTGGACGGCGTCATTGACTTTGACAAACTGGTGCAGGATCCTGCCAACCCCAAGCAGTTGCTGAAGAAGTATTCGGACGATGGTCTGCATGGCACACCCGCTGCCTATGAGGCTATGGGTAAGTTTGCCGCACAGCAGGTGAAGTAACAGTTAGTTCTTAGTTTGCGGCGGAATGCCGGGATGCCGGCAAAAACGGAATTTCCGGACAACCCGGACAATCCTGACAATCCTGAACCTCGAAATCTCGAAATCTCGAAAAAACCGGAACTTCCGGAACAACCCGGAATCCCCGCCTCCTGCAACTTGACCTTGCAAAACTTGAATCACAAAGAAAACCTAAATATTAATTATCATTATGAGTGACAACATCATTGGAGGACTCGTAGAGTCGGCAGCAGAAAACATGGCACGTCATGCCGTGGAGGACAAAGTAAACGACGCCATCGACAAGAAGGCAAAAGAAGACAGCACGAGCGGCAAAATGGCTCAGGGCATCTCGGATGCACGTGGAGCAGCCATCAAGACCAAGCGTATGGCCGATGCCGTGGATGTGAGCAGCACAGGTGGCATCGTCGGTACTATTCTGTTCTTCCTGCGCAGAATATTCAAGTTCTAAGCAAAGCACAAAACCCATCCAGGCCAAGCAAGCCAGGATGGGGTTTTATGTTTTTATCCGACCCATATCGTTAATTGCTTTAGCCTCTAACGCAAATCACCCACTCCTTAACTAAAGAAATTGCTTTAGTCGCTAACGCAAATCATCCAATCCTTAACTAAAGAGACCCCATTATAACAAAGAAATGAAGAAACTATACATTTTAATTGCCGTGTGCAGCATGCTGTGTGCCTGCAACGGTAAACAGGGAGACACACGCCAAGACGAAGCCACCCACGTTATCACCGAGAAGGCGACGCTGAGCAACGACTACGCACAAATGCCTTATGTGGGATGCGTCAAGGAAGAGAGCGCCACCATGGTCAGCTTCACCGGCATGGGTGTGCTGAAGACACTCAGCGTGAGCGAAGGACAAAAGGTGCACAAGGGACAGCTGCTGGCCGTCATAGACGACGCACAGGCCAAGAGTGCCCTGGAGGCTGCCAAGGCCATGCTGGACCAGGCATTGGACGCTGAGACGAGAATGAAGCAACTGCACGACCTGGGTTCGCTGCCCGACATGAAGTGGATAGAGGTGCAG
>JAZLKL010000026.1:0-6404 GCA_045597585.1 Bacteroidaceae bacterium
AACATCGTGCGCGTGCCATGGGATGTGGTGAAGAACCTGCGCCAGAAAGTAGAGGCCTCGCGCTGGCGTGAGCAGCAGCACAACGAGAGCATGAGAGACGACCAGCAGCGCTATGGTAAGGTGGAACAGGTAAGCACTGCACTCAAGGTTCGACTCGACGATAGCAAGGACATCTCGCCCAATCTCTTCGGTATCTTCTTCGAAGACATCAACTACAGCGCCGATGGCGGATTGTATGCCGAGATGATAGAGAACCGCGACTTCGAGTATAATGCCAACGACCACGGCGGTTGGAAGGCTGACACAAACTGGAAAATGGAAGGTACGGGTACTGCCATGAGCATTGAGACAGATACGCCCATCCATCCTCACAACGCACATTATGCCCGTCTCACTACCAGCGAGGTGGGAGCCCATCTCACCAATCCTGGTTGGGAAGGCATCGTGCTGCAAGCCAAGGCACGTTATGACCTGTCCCTTTTTCTGCGTGGAAAGGGTAAGGTGAAGGTAAGTCTGGTGAGCGATGGCAAGATTCTCGCCAGTCATACGTTCTCTGCTACCACGGCATGGAAGCAGCAGAAGTGCGTGCTCTCAGCGTCAGCCTCAGCCGACAAGGCCGTGCTGCACATCGAACCCCTGCAGACGGGCACCATGGACGTGGACATGGTGAGCTTGTTTCCACAAGACACCTATAAGGGACATAAGAACGGATTGCGCAAGGACCTGGCAGAGACGATTGAGGCCATGCATCCAAGGTTCGTACGATTCCCTGGTGGCTGTCTGAGCCATGGACAGGGCATCGACAACATCTACCATTGGCAAGCTACGGTGGGCGAACTCTGGGAACGTCAGCCGGACTTCAATATCTGGAACTACCACCAGACACGTGGACTTGGTTTCTATGAGTACTTTGTGTTTTGTGAGGACCTGGGAGCCGAACCGTTGCCCGTGCTGGCAGCCGGCGTACCCTGTCAGAACTCACACAAAGGTGGTAATGGTCAGCAAGGCGGCATCCCCTTCGAAAAAGACCTGAAGGGCAAGGCATCCCCCTATACCTACAACGGCAAGCCGCTCACCATGGAGAGCTATCTGCAAGAGCTTCTCGACCTCATAGAATGGGCCAATGGTGATGCCAAGAAGAGTCCCCTGGCAGCCATGCGTGCCAAGGCGGGTCACCCCAAGCCATTTAACCTGAAGTATCTGGGCATAGGCAACGAAGACCTGCTGGGTGACGTCTTCAATGAGCGTTTCGACTTCCTGTATGAGGGTGTGACGAAGGTACATCCCGAGATTACTGTAGTAGGTACGGTAGGCCCCTTCTGGGAGGGTAGCGACTATGAGTTTGGCTGGAAGCATGCCCGACAGCTTGATGTGCCCATTGTCGATGAGCACTACTACAACAATCCTGGATGGTACTTCCACAACGAGGACTTCTACGACCGCTATCCACGTAGCGGCACCAAGGTGTATCTGGGTGAATGGGCCAGTCGTGGCAACCGCATGGAGAATGCCCTGGCAGAGGCTATGCACGTGACGCAGTTGGAGCGCAATGGTGACGTGGTGGTTATGTCCAGCTACGCACCTCTGCTGGCAAAGCACGGCCATACGCAATGGAACCCCGACCTTATCTACTTCAACAGCAAGGAAGTACTCCCCACCGTCAATTACTGGGTGCAGGCACTTGCCGGTCAGAATGCGGGCGATGCCTACATCTATGCCGACCGTAGCGTACAACCTGCGCAGGTGGCAGAGCGAGTAGGTTCGAGCGTAGTGAAGGACAAGGCCACGGGTGACATCATCATCAAGTTGGTGAATGCCCTTCCTGTGAAGAATACCGTCCAGATAGACCTTGGCAGCATTGAGGGCTATCAGGATGAGGCTCAGGTAAGCATCCTTAGTGGAAACTATGACCAGCGTGACCTCAAGCCCACTACGAGTACCGTGGCAGTAGATAGCCGTTTCGACTATCAGCTTCCTCCCTATGCCTTCGCCGTCATTCGTCTTAAGGCAAAGAAGTAAAGCAAGTCAAAATGATGGGAGCATGTTCATATTCCCGTGCTCCCATTCTCTGAAAAAAGATAAGCCTGACACTTTTTGCAAGTCAAAATCGGTGTCAGGCTTATCTTCTTTTTGCTTTTTCACTTTGTGTGAGGTGAGATGGTTTCCTTTTTCCGTAAGGTGAGATCGAGTATGTTGTTTACAATGCTAATAATGCCAAAGGCCATGAACAACATTAAAGCGATTGAAACAATGAGACGTGAGTTTTGCTGTACTCCAAGGAGAAAACCAGACGTGACATTGAATGTGAAAAGAGGTTCGTCCATAGGCGTGTTGAGCGTGAAGGTAAGTAAGGCTACTCCCGAAAGAAGACCCATGACAAAGGTAGCTATCATTGCATATTTGTAGCGACGAAGTTTTGCCTCTTCATACTGCTTGAGGTACTCCACAGCTTGCATTTTGCGTTCGAGTTTTTGCATAAATGCATCTTGGTCGTCGAATACAGGTTTCTGGGCGAGGAACAAGTCCTCAAGTGCTTTGTCCTTTGTCATAGTTTTAATCTTGATTTTAGTTTGTCACGTCCTCGGGTAAGTTGCATTTTTACCGCCCCTTCGTTGGTGTCTGTCATCTTAGCTATCTCCTTGACAGAGTAGTCGTTTAGATAGAAAAGTGCGATTGCAGACCTTTCCTTGGGAGGCAATGTGGTAAGTGCCAGGTAGAGATCTTGATAAGCATAACCTGCATCTGCGTCCATGGTTCCCACCGCCGTTCTCGCCTCGTCTATGCTGTCGAAGGTACGCTGGCTTGCAACGTGGTTGAGGAATGTGTGGTGTGCAATCTTGAACAGCCACGACCGGAACCGTCCTTTTTCCTGATAGCCTGATGAGGACAGATAGGCTTTCACCAGAGTGTCCTGAGCTATGTCGTCGGCATCGTCTTTGTTGCCTCCGCAGAGAGCGAGCAAGAAACCTCGTAGTGCCTCCTGCTCTTCCCATACAAGTGTTATGAACTGCTCGCGTGTCACGACTTCTCTGATAACTTAGCTTGTTCTTCAGCCTCCATCTCCTTGGCAAGCATCTTTTTGCCTAAGAAGTAGTTTGTGAGGAATGCTGCACCAATAGCAAGAGATGGAACTGCAATAACCGAGAGTGAAATAAACATGCTTTCGTTAAATCCCTTAAAACACATGTTTACAGCCATAGCCACAAACACTAAGATACTGAAGATGGTGAAGATGCTTCCCAAGAGCAATTTGTTGAGTAGTGCAGTCTTAAGCAGTTTCTTTTGCCCATTCATTTTCTTCATCATATCCTCAATGTCCACATCGGCGTTTTTCTCCATGGCAGCAAGGATTATTTCCTTTCGCATATTGTCACGATTGATTCTTGCACGTGTAATCAACTTTACAATGATTACTGGAAGCACCACACAAACGCCTATTGGAACAAGAACATTTATGAGTTTTTCAATTAAATAAAAATTTTCGCTCATAATTTTGCTTTTTTATTGTTTGACTTGTTATTTTTCTGAACCGATTCACCATAATAACAAGTTTAGTCGCCGAAAGGTAACGTCGGGCATTGTCTTTTTTTTCATTTTTTTTGCGATTAAATGCAAATTCTGAGTTTCTCTGACTCTATCCCGGCATTCAGTTCAGTTTTTGGACCTGTACACTTTATTCTTGATCCGCAATGCTCACCAGCCCGAAATATCCTCTGCCCCGAGATGTTCGCTGCCCCAGATAAGAGAAAAATGCAACCGGCTTTTCAGACTGAGCCTAGAATCTTGGGTACAGGTTCTGGCAGATGCCGACAGTTAGACAAAAGCATCATTGCATAAAAACAAGAAATCCTCACATTGCTGTGAGGATTTCCTTGGGTGACTAGTGGGACTCGAACCCACGACATTCAGAACCACAATCTGACGCTCTAACCAACTGAACTATAGTCACCATCTAGAGCTGCAAAAGGTCTTGCAAGGTTGCTGTTTCTCTTTTGCGAGTGCAAAGGTACGACAATAATCTGAAACCACCAAACTTTTTGCAGATTATTTTTCGTTTTCGCTGTGGAAAAACCTGATTGTAATAAAAAACAAACAATTAGCAACAGGTTGACGCATAGTTTTGCCTTGTGTTTCCTTGTTGTTAATTGTTTGTCCTGGTTGTGTTTTACTCCTCTCTGTTACTTGCAGAACTTCTGCTCGTATGCCTGAAGGGTGTTGGACATGAGCATGCAGATGGTCATGGGGCCTACACCTCCGGGAACGGGAGTGATGTATGCGCACTTGGGAGCTACCTCGTCGAACTTGACATCGCCATTGAGGCGGAAGCCGTTCTTACGTGTGGCATCGGGTACGCGCGTGGTACCTACGTCGATGACGGTAGCACCGGGCTTCACCATGTCGGCGGTAAGGAAGTCGGGACGTCCGATGGCTGCCACGATGATGTCGGCGCTGAGGCATTCCTCCTTGAGCTGGGCGCTATGGCTGTGGCATACCACTACAGTGCTGTCGCCATACTGCTTCTGCATCATGAGCTGTGCCATAGGCTTGCCTACGATGTTGCTGCGACCCAGGATGACGCACTTCTTTCCGCTGGTGGGAATGTTGTAGCGACGCAGCAACTCCAGGATGCCCTTGGGAGTGGCGCTCACGTAGCTGGGCAATCCGAGTGCCATACGGCCTACGTTGACAGGAGTGAAACCGTCCACGTCTTTGCTCCAGTCGATGGCCTCGTTGATGCGTTGCTCATCGATGTGCTTGGGTAGGGGAAGCTGCACGATGAAGCCATCCACCTCCTCGTCCTTGTTGAGCTCGTCCACCTTCTGCAGGAGTGCCTCCTCGGTGATGTCGTCCTCATAGCGAATGAGGGTGCTCTTGAAACCGCACGCCTCGCATGCGAGTACCTTATTCTTGACGTAGGTCTCGCTGCCACCGTCGTGACCCACGAGGATGGCTACGAGGTGTGGACGACGGCCGCCATTGGCGACAATCTGCTCCACTTTCTCTTTAATCTCGGCCTTGATGGTAGCGGCCGTTGCTTTTCCGTCTATCAGCTGAGGCCCTTTCCCCAGCCCCTCCCCCGTAGGGAGGGGAGCAGATACATTTGCAGGGTTGTTATTTCCCATAGTTTTATCTATTTGATTGTTTGTATTCTTCAATTACATTGTTTATTTGTTCGAGCACACCTACGAGGTTGGTGGGGAGGGGTAGGGGGAGAGGCTTTATTTCGCGCCTGGCATACCTGGCATACCAGGCATGCCGCCCTTCATCTTCATCATGGCAGCCATCTGCTGCATCTTGCTCTTGTCGGTAACCATCTTCATCATCTGACGTGTCTGGTCGAACTGCTTGATGAGGCGGTTTACCTCCTGGATGTTGGTGCCCGAACCCTTGGCGATGCGCTGACGGCGACTGGTGTTGAGGAGTCCGGGATTCTCGCGCTCCTTGGGGGTCATCGAGAGGATGATGGCCTCGATACCCTTGAAGGCATTGTCGTCGATGTCGATGTTCTTGAGAGCCTTGCCCAAACCGGGAATCATGCTTGCCAGATCCTTGATGTTACCCATCTTCTTGATCTGCTGAATCTGCTGGTAGAAGTCGTTGAAGTCGAACTTGTTCTTGCGCAGACGTGCCTCAAGGCGCTTGGCCTCCTTCTCGTCATATTGCTCCTGTGCCTTCTCTACCAACGACACGATGTCGCCCATGCCCAGGATACGGTCTGCCATACGGGTGGGGTGGAATGGGTCGATGGCATCCATCTTCTCGCCTGTTCCGACGAACTTGATGGGCTTGTTTACCACGGTGCGGATAGAGAGTGCAGCACCACCACGTGTGTCGCCATCCAGCTTTGTGAGCACGACGCCCGTGTAGTCGAGGCGCTCGTTGAACTCCTTGGCGGTGTTGACCGCGTCCTGACCGGTCATGGCATCCACCACGAACAGAATCTCGTGGGGGTGGATAGCGTCGCGGATGTCCTGAATCTGCTGCATCAGTTCCTCGTCGATGGCCAGACGACCGGCGGTGTCGACGATGACCACGTCATGAGCATTGGCACGGGCATACTGAATGGCGTTGAGGGCTACCTTGACGGGGTCGGTGGCACCGAGCTCCATGTGGCAAGGCACACCCACCTGATCGGCCAGTACCTTCAGCTGCTCCATGGCGGCGGGACGGAAGGTGTCGCAGGCAGCCACAAGAGGATTCTTAGCCTTCTTGTCCTTGAGCATCTTGGCCAGCTTGCCGGTGAAAGTGGTCTTACCCGAACCGTTGAGACCGGCCATGAGGATGATAGTCGGGTCACCGATTCGTCCGGGCAGGTTGACCTCGGCTGTCTCGCCACCCATGAGTTCGGCCAGTTCGTCGTGTACGATCTAGACCATCTGCTGGCTGGGCTTGACGGCAGTGAG
>JAZLKL010000027.1:0-26357 GCA_045597585.1 Bacteroidaceae bacterium
TTGCTTATTTGATGATTTTGTTGTAATTTTGCACATAGAGAACGTGGTTATAACATTGATTTAGAAGCACTTCAAAGTTACAACAATTCTTGCAAATATGCAAGAAAACGTTCTCTTTTTTATGTCTGTGAATAATTCAGGTTAAGTCTTTGTCGGGAGTTTCATATTTTGAGAACTTGGAATTAAGTTGCTCTATCTCCTTGTTTCATTTGTGCAAAGTTACAAAAAAACAATGATATTACCAACGATTTGTTAAGATTAATTTTGCATTACATTGCTGATGTTTAAATTGTTGGACAAAGTGCGCATTACGAGATTCTGACGAAAACAATACGTTTGTACCCGCATCCGGGACTTTTTAGTAGGGCGAGTTTTGGGGCAGACATTCACAAGGGGTTAAATAATCGCAGAATAGTTATTTTACCAAGATTTTTTTATTGTCAGCACTTTTTCTTCTGGCATGGGCTTAAGCCAAGAGAATCAGCTATCTCGTCACCAGAGGACATGAGTTCTCCCCTCGGGGAGATAGAGGGGGCAGTTCATAGTCCATAGTTTATAGTTCATAGTCACAGTTCATAGTCATAGTTCACAGTTCTTCTACAGGCGAGCTGCGAAGCGGCAAGCCGAGCGGACTTCGTCGAGCCCTTCGGCCTTCATAGTCCATAGTGTCTTTTTAGTTTTTCTTTACATATAATTGCGAAAAACAGGCCAAAACACCCATTTTCTTCGGGATAAATACCTACGGGAATCCAACGGGTTAATAACGGGTTGACATCGGGTTAATATCGGGAAGACTATGGGTAGAGAAAAAAGCAGACATATTCCCCCAAAAAGAAAAGCCTGCTGCATGGCTCATAAACGAAGAGTTTTGCAGCAAGCTTTATATGTTGCAGAATGGTTGTGCCAACGCACTACTTTACCGTGACCTTAGCAGCAAGGGCCTTGCAACGGTCGCGCAAGGCAATCTGCGAGGCAGCCAAGGCATCATTGTCGTCAAGGAGCTTGTCCCAGCAGACCACAACACCCATGCGACGACCGGCATGCGCATTGGGCTTGCCAAAGATGCGCAGATAAGAGCGAGGAGATGCACAAACCTCTTCGAGTCCGGAATAGGTAGGAGTATAGACATCGGCCTCGGAGAGGATGACGGCAGAAGCACCCTGGCGCTCCAGGGTAATCTCGGGAATGGGAAGATGAAGCACGGCGCGGGCATGAAGCTCGAACTCGCTGAGATTCTGCGTCAGGGCAAGTGTCACCATACCGGTATCGTGGGGACGGGGACTTAACTCGCTGAAGATGACACCCTCCTTCTCGCTCACAAAGAACTCCACGCCCCAGATGCCTGCACCAGTAAGTGCAGCCGTCACCTTCTCGGCCATCTGCTGAGCCTGCTTGACGTGCTCGGGCTTCATGATGCGAGGTTGGAAACTCTCACGATAGTCGCCCCCCTTCTGCACGTGTCCGATAGGAGCACAGAACAGCGTAGGACCATCGTGCTGGGTGACGGTGAGCAAAGTAATCTCATAGTCGAATGGGATGAACTGCTCCACGATGACCTCCATCAAGTCACCACGGGCACCTCCACAAGCATATTCCCACGCCTTGGGCAGTTCGTCGGCACTATCCACTTTGCTCTGTCCGTGGCCAGACGAACTCATGAGAGGCTTGATGATGCAGGGGAAGCCTATCACATCGGCAGCCTTGACAAGTTCGTCGTAACTGGTTGCGTAAAGGTAGTTGGCCGTCTTCAAACCCAGTTCGGTATGTGCCAACTCGCGGATGGCCTTGCGGTTCATGGTGTAGTTGGCAGCCTTGGCAGAAGGCACTACCTGAATGCCCTGTGCCTCGCACTCATAAAGCTTCTCGGTACGGATAGCCTCAATCTCGGGCACGATGATGTCGGGCTTTACCTCTGCCACAGTAGCCATCAAGGCCTCACCATCGAGCATGCTGAACACCCTGCGTTCGTCGGCCACCTGCATGGCAGGCGCATTGTCGTAGCTGTCGCAAGCCACTACATACTGTCCCAATCTTTTGCAGGCAATGACGAACTCCTTTCCGAGTTCGCCACTACCAAGTAACAATATCTTTTTCATAATTTGCAAATAGTATCCTTTACTGGTGCTGGTCGCGCAACAGGTCGTTGACCGTCTTCACAGGATTGAAGGTGCTGAGGGGAACCTCTACGAACACGGTGCTCCAGTTGGACATGGCACCATTCCAGAGTCCGGGCAACTCGAGTGCCTTGAGCTCACGGCCACTCTTGCTCTTGTAGGAGATAAAGCCAGTAGCGGGATCGACAAACTTGGGAAGGTCGAACTTCTCGCCCTTGCTGTTGCGGATGGCACATACGAGGTCAACGGGGTTGAAGTGAGTGCCCTGAGAGAACATCTTCATGTACTCGGCATTGTTGCTGTCAATCTGGCTGCTCTCAAGGATCTGGGCAGAGATGGTGCCATCGGGGTTGTAGGCCAGGAAGGGACCACCACCGGGCTCACCCACGTTCTTCACGACACCAGCCACACGCATGGGACGGTTCAACTCATCATGCAGGAAGTTCACCAGTTCGGCATCCTCCATGGTCTTGAGTCCGGGTACGTCGGTAAAGAGGTCGTGACGGACAAACTGGATGATGTCGAGAATATCCTCACGAGAGTACTTACCGCTGTCGAGCAGGTTGAGGTATTCGAAAGCCTTCTTCTGCAAGGTGACAAGCACACCTGCCAGCACCTGCTTATAGGTTACGGTGTCGTCCTTAAGACGGTCGGGCACCACGTTATCAATATTCTTCACGAACACGACATCGCTCTCAAGGTCGCTGAGATTCTGGATGAGGGCGCCATGACCACCGGGACGGAAGAGAAGCTTACCGTCGTCGGTGCGGAAGGGCTCATTGTCCATCGTAGCGGCAAGCGTGTCGGTACTGGGCTTCTGCTCGCTGAAGGTGACGTTATACTTGATGCCGAACTTCTGCTCATACTCGGGCAAGACACGCTCCACAAGTTCCTCGAAGAGTGCACGGTGCTCGGTGCTCACGGTAAAGTGCACGTCGGCCTTGCCACAGCTGGTGGCATAAAGGGCAGCCTCCACCAGATGCTCCTCAAGGGGAGTGCGAGCCTCATCGTCATAGGTATGGAACTGCAGCAAGCCTTTGGGCAACTGGCCATAGTTCAAGCCATCCTCGCCCAGCATGTTGGCCACCACAGCCTTGTAGTTACCTTCGTCCATCAAGGCATCGATGCCCTTACCCTCATTGACATGGCAAGCATCGTCAAGAGCCTGATAAAAGGCAAAGTTATGAATCTCATCGAAGTACTTCTTCTCGAAAGTAGTGGTGGGCTCGTCGTAGTCGGCATCGAGGAACTCGAACATATTCTTGAACATACGACTGGCAGCACCGCTGGCAGGCACGAACTTGGTAATGTGATGGCCCTCGGCCTTATAGTCATTCCAAGCCTGGGTGTACTGTGCCACCTCGTCGTCGGTAAGGCGAAGGATGCCATTGCCTACCGAGGCTGCTGCACGAAGCTTAAGAAAGGGGAAACCCTCACGGAAACTCTTCAACTGGGCTTCTACCTGCTCTTCGGTAATGCCCTTTTGCTGTAACTGGATTTTGTCTTCTGCTGTCAACATTATCATGTATTTTTAAAAGGTTAACGATTCGTCACTTACAACCCGAATAACAAGGGAGGAAAATGTCCCATTCTGAATGTAATCCGAGTTGCATTTTCTTATTGTACGCAAAAATAATAAAAAAAACATTAGAACACGCATAAACAAAATATTTTTTTGTACCTTTGAATCAAAATAATGGTTTCAGCCTATGATTGACAACAATTTCTTCACTTTACACGAGCGTGAAACAATGCTCAACCTACACCAGCAATTGCTGGCAGTAGGTGGACAGGACGTTCCCTACAGCGACAAGGAACTTGTAAAGCAATACATACGCCGAGCCGCAGAGACAGGCCAGCTGACCCGCGACGACTTCGGGCTGAACCCTGTGGTGTGCGACATGCAGGCTGCCCTGGTGCTGGCCAAGGACATGGGCATGACGCGAGGCAGTATTGTGGCAGTCATGCTGAGCTCTGCCTTCAAGACCGAAGCCTTCAGCATCGACGAGGTCAGGAAGGACTTTGGCAAAGAGGTGGCCAACATACTGCATGGCATGAAGAGCATTCAGGGGCTGTACGAGAAGTCGAACGCCGTGGAGAGCGAGAACTTCAGACAGTTGTTGCTGAGCTTTGCCGAGGACATGCGCGTCATCTTCATCATGATAGCCAACCGACTGGTCATCATGCGACAGATACGCGACACCCAGAATGCCGAGGCCAAGCAGAAGATATCGATGGAGGCTGCCTACCTGTATGCCCCCCTGGCTCACAAACTCGGACTCTATCAGCTGAAAAGCGAGCTGGAGGACCTCTCGCTGAAGTATCTGGAGCACGATGCCTACTACCACATCAAGGAGAAGCTGAATGCCACGAAGAAGAGTCGCGATGCCTACATTGCCAACTTCATCGGGCCCATCGAGAAGAAGCTCATCGATGCAGGACTGAAATTCCACATGAAGGGACGCACAAAGAGCATACACAGCATCTACCAGAAAATGAAGAAGCAGAAGGTGGACGTGGACGGCGTCTTCGACCTTTTTGCCATACGCATCATCCTCGACTCGGAACCCGAGAAGGAGAAGATGGACTGCTGGCATGTGTTCAGCATCATCACCGACATGTACCAAAGCAACCCCAAGCGCATGCGCGACTGGCTGTCGGTGCCCAAGAGCAACGGATATGAGAGTCTGCACATCACGGTGCTGGGACCCGAGCAGAAATGGGTGGAGGTGCAGATACGTACCGAGCGCATGGACGACGTGGCAGAGCACGGACTGGCTGCCCATTGGCGATACAAGGGCGTGAAGCAGCAGCAGGGCAACCTCGAAGAGTGGTTGGCAGGCATCCGCTCGGCCCTTGAGACCAACGACGACATGCAGCTGATGGACGCCTTCAAGATGGACCTGGTAGAGGACGAGGTGTTCGTCTTCACCCCTAAAGGCGACTTGTTCAAGTTGCCCAAGGGTGCCACGGTACTCGACTTTGCCTATGCCATCCACACCAAGGTGGGCGACCACTGCATAGGAGCCAAGATAGGCAACAAGAACGTCACCATACGCCAGGAGCTGAACAGCGGCGACCAGGTGGAGATTCTGACCTCGAACAACCAGTCGCCCAAGCAAGACTGGGTGAACATCGTCAAGACCTCGAAAGCGAGAACCAAGATACGCACCAGCCTCAAGGAGATGCAGGCCGGACAAGTGACCCTGGCCAAGGAACTGCTGGAGCGCAAGATGAAGAACCGCAAGATTGAGATGAGCGAGGCCACCCTGATGCACACCATGAAGAAGATGGGTTACAAGGTAGTGACCGACTTCTACAAGGCGCTGAACGAGGGCATCATAGACGTAAACGACGTGGTGGAGGAATACCTCAACCGTCAGCGATTTGAGCGCGGCGAGGGCGAAAAGAGCGACGTGCGCAAGGCTGAGGAGTTTGTGATGAACGACAAGCAGGAGAACAAGCTCATGACATCGGGGCACGAGGACGTGATGGTCATCGACAAGGACCTCAAGGGACTGGAGTTCCAGTTGGCAAAATGCTGTCAGCCCATCTATGGCGACGACGTCTTTGGCTTTGTCACCGCCTCGGGAGGCATCAAGATTCACCGAGAGGACTGTCCCAACGCCACACAGATGCGCCAGCGCTTTGGCTACCGCATCGTCAAGGCCCGATGGGCGGGCAAGGGTGCCAGCCAGTATGCCATCACCCTGCACATAGTGGGCAACGACGACCTGGGCATCGTGAGCAACATCACCAGCATCATCTCGAAGGAGGAGAAGATGCTCATGCGCAGCATCAGCATCGACAGCCACGACGGACTCTTCAGCGGTCACCTCACCGTGATGCTCGACGACACAAGCCGACTGCAGCAGCTCATCAAGAAGCTCAAAACCGTGAAGGGCGTGAAGAACGTGACAAGAAGTTAAAAACAAATCGAGGGTTAACATGCCCGTCGGACTCCATTCATGGGCATGTTCCACATCCCTTTTTTGACATCGCACAATATCTGCATTTATGAAAAAGACAATACTGAGCCTGCTTGGCGCCATGGCAATGCTGAGCGCACAATCAGAAAGCCTGCCAGTGAGGCAAATAAGACTGGCTGGCCCGTTTACCGCCACGGCAGCCATACAAATCGACACGATAGATGCCAACGGCAGGAAGTACGACAACGACGACTTCCTGAAGAACGGCATCGCACCACAGACGTGGAAGAATGGGCAGCAAGCCACACTCATCAGCGACAAGAACGGCAACCCTGCCATCGAAATCAAGGCGGGCGAGCGGAATGCCATCTTTGTGGCAGGATTCACCTTTGACAACATACGCTTTGCCAAGTGCACCGTCAAGGCCAATGCCAATCAGGCCGTCACCACCTACATAGACAACAAGGAGGGTGGCAACAAGGACCTCACCCCCGGACGCCACGAGGTGGCCGTAAAAGTGCTTTGCAAGGCTAACGAAACCGACACGCTGACGCTGAGCGTGGAGAGCGAGCAGAGCAGCTTCATCACCATAAACGCCGAAGGAAAGCGCCCCTACACCCTGGCCGGCTACATGAACGGCGAGAAGGCAAGCACCACGGCATTGAGTGCCAACGGCCGTTACCTGATGCTGAACACCAAGGTGGTGACTGCCGACACCAAGACGGAATGGAAGCGACAGATGATTGACCTCAAGACGGGCAACATCTCATCTTGCGAGGGGTACGATAGTTGGGCCAGCGAGGGCGACCGCTACATACGTTCGCGCAAAGGCATACAGGGTGAGACTATCTACGAATACGTTGACCCTGCCACAGGCAAGGCTACCCCACTCTTCACCAACTACTTGCATACACGAGGACAATTCCTGCCCGGCGAGAAGGAGATGCTCGTGTCGCAGACGGTAGAGGGACCTAAGGATGACGCACAGGTGCACCAAATACTCGAACCCGACGACCGACAGCCAGGATGGCGCACCCGCGTCAGCGCTCAGCTGCTGGACGTGCAGACGGGACAGCTCACGCAACTCACGGCTGGTCACCACAATTCGTATGCCTCGGTAAGCGAGGACGGCCGACAGGTGCTCATCATCTCAAGCCAGAACGACATGACCGAGCGCCCCTTCACCTTCAACAGCCTCTACCTCTACAACCGCGACACGCAGAAGTTGGACACGCTGGTGAAGCGCGACGGATTCATGAACAACGCCGAGTTTCTGCCCGACGGCAAGCACATCATCCTGACCGGAAGTCCTGAGGCCTTTGGCGGCATCGGCAAGAATGACCCTACGGGCAAGATACCCAGCATGGTGCAGACTGAGCTTTACGTCATGGACCTGCAGACAAAGGAGATAAAGAGCCTTACCCGCGACTTCAACCCCAACATTCTGTCCGTACAGGTCAATCGCATGGATGGCAACGTCTATGCGCTATGCGAGAACCGCGACCGCAAGGACATCTTCTGCATCAATCCCAAGACAGGCAAGATCAGCCAGCTGAAACTGTCGGAATGCTACATTGCCAGCTTCTCGTTGGCCGACAACAAGCTGATGTTGAGCTACACGGGCCAGAGCGACTCGAATGCCGACCGCGTGTACACCGTCGATCTGAAGACGGGCAAGGAGACCTTGGTGCGCGACTTCAACGAGGTGCGCATGGGCGATGTTGCGCTGGGCAAATGCGAGGACTGGTACTTCACAAACAGTCGTGGCGACAGCATCTGCGGACGCTACTATCTGCCTCCCCATTTTGACGAGAGCAAGAAGTACCCCATGCTGGTGTACTACTATGGTGGATGCTCGCCCACAGGACGCTACCTGGAATCGTACTACAACTTCCACGGATGGGCTGCCATGGGCTACGTGGTGTACGTCATCCAACCCAGTGGATGCACGGGCTTCGGACAGGAGTTTGCGGCACGTCACGTCAACACCTATGGTCAGGGCACGGCTGAAGACATCATCGAGGGTACCAAGCAGTTCTGCAAGGAGCACCCCTACGTCAACGACAAGAAGATAGGTTGCCTGGGTGCCTCATACGGAGGCTTCATGACCATGTACCTCATGACCCAAACCGACATCTTTGCCGCTGCCATGAGCCATGCCGGCATCAGCAATCCCACGAGCTACTGGGGATTCGGATACTGGGGTTACAGCTATAGCGCCGTAAGCGCAGCGCACAGCTACCCTTGGAACAATGAGAAACTCCTTTCGGGACAGGCTCCCCTCTTCAACGCCGACAAGGTGCGCACCCCCATCCTCTTCCTGCATGGCGAGGCAGACACCAACGTGCCCATCAACGAGAGTATACAGATGTTCACCGCCCTGAAGATTCTGGGTCGTGAGTGTGCCTTTGTGAGTGTGGAGGGGCAGAACCATCACATCCTTGACTACGAGAAACAGGTCAAGTGGGTCAACACCTACTATGCATGGTTTGCCAAATGGCTGCAAGACGATCCCACCTGGTGGGACACGATGTATCCTAAGAAAAATCTGTAACAAGACTGCATGATATACCCTAAGAACTACGAACAAAAGATTGGGTTCGACGAAATACGAACTTTGCTGGCCAGACATTGCGCCAGCACCATGGGTAGGGAACGCATCGACGAGATGGCGTTCCTTACCGATGTTACGACCATACGCGAAAAACTGGAGCAGACACGTGAGTTCAACCGTCTGCTCGTGACGGAGGACAATGTGCCCGAGATGGAGTTCTTCGACCTTCGCTCAACCATTCAGCGCATACGCATAGAGGGCACCTTCATCGAGGAACAAGAGATGTGGGACCTCAAGCGTTCA
This sequence comes from Bacteroidaceae bacterium, assembly GCA_045597585.1. Classification (GTDB taxonomy): domain Bacteria; phylum Bacteroidota; class Bacteroidia; order Bacteroidales; family Bacteroidaceae; genus Physcousia. Next base: position 8,901 of record JAZLKL010000027.1, read on the forward strand.
CTTGACACCCTGCATGCCTTCATCGACATCATCCGTCGCGAAGACACGTCGCAAGACCCCTCTGAGGCACAGCCGGCAACCTACCCCTCCCTTATGCACCTGACCGACGGCGTATTCACCTTCCGCACCGTGACGCGACGCATTGAGCAGATACTCGATAAGTTCGGCAAGATAAAAGACGATGCCAGCCGTACGCTCTATGAGATACGCAGCGAACTGCACCGCCTGGAGGGCAGCATAGGGCGCACCCTGCACAAGATACTCAAGGCGGCACAGAGTGAAGGACTGGTGGAACAAGACGCCTCTCCCACCCTGCGCGACGGTCGCCTGGTCATCCCCGTGGCTCCTGCCATGAAGCGCAAGCTGAAGGGCATCGTACACGACGAGTCGGCTACCGGAAAGACCGTGTACATCGAGCCGGCCGAGGTGGTGGAAGCCAACAACCGCATCCGCGAACTCGAAGCAGAGGAGCGACGCGAAGTCATACGCATCCTGCAGGAGTTTACCGACAAACTCAGGCAGAACACTCCCGAGTTGCTCCGTGCCTTCGTCTTCCTGGCCGACATCGAGTTTGTCAGGGCCAAGGCTCTCTTTGCCACGCAAATCAACGCCATCATCCCCCAGGTGAGCAGCAAGCCGCTCATCGACTGGACCATGGCCATACACCCCCTCCTTGCCATCAATCTCAAGGCACAAGGACGCAAGGTGGTTCCACTCGACATCCTGCTCAACAAGCAGCAGCGCATCCTCATCATCAGCGGTCCCAATGCCGGTGGCAAGAGTGTGTGCCTCAAGACGGTGGGTCTGCTGCAATACATGGTGCAATGTGGCTTGCCCGTACCCATCGGCGAAGCATCGCAGATGGGTATCTTCCAGAGCATCTTCATCGACATCGGCGACGAGCAGAGCATCGACGATGACCTCTCTACCTACAGCTCGCATCTGCTGAACATGAAGAACATGATGCGCAGTTGCTCGCCTGCCTCGCTCTTGCTCATCGACGAGTTTGGCGGTGGTACCGAACCGGGCATTGGTGGTGCCTTGGCCGAGGCCATACTGCGACAGTTTCACAAGCATGGCACCTTTGGCGTCATCACCACGCACTATCAGAATCTGAAGCACTTTGCCGACGACAACAAGGGGGTGGTAAACGGAGCCATGCTCTACGACCGCCATCAGATGCAGGCACTCTTCCAGTTGCAGATAGGCAATCCGGGAAGCAGTTTTGCCGTGGAGATTGCACGCAAGATAGGCATCCCGGAGGCTGTCATCGAGGATGCCTCAAAACTGGTGGGACAGGAATACATCGATGCCGACAAGTACTTGCAGGACATCGTGCGCGACAAGCGTTACTGGGAGAGCAAGCGACAGAACATCCATCAGCATGAGAAGCAGATGCAGCAAACCATCTCGCGCTACGAGGACGAGGTGACCGACCTGCAGAAGCAGCGCAAGGCCATCATACGTGAGGCCAAGGAGGAGGCACAGCGCATCATTGCCGAGGCTAACGCAAAGATAGAGAACACCATACGCGAAATCAAGGAGGCGCAGGCCGAGAAGGAGCGCACCCGACTGGCACGTCAGCAGTTGCAAGAGATGCAAGAGACGCTGGCCCTGCAAGAGGCCGACGAGAAGGAGCGCAATGCCTCTATCGAGAAGAAGATGCAACAGATTCTCGACCGCAGGAAGCGAAAGCAAGAGAGAAAGGAAAAAGGTGCGCAGGCATCTGCCGCCAATACGTCCTCACCCATGTCGGGCAAAGAGGCCGAGGTGGTCATCGACAAACTTATCGTCGATGAGGTGCTGGCCGTGGGCAGCCATGTAAAGATGCGTGGGCAGAGCACGGTGGGTACCATCGAGAGTATCTCCGGGAAAAAGGCGGTGGTGGTATTCGGCATGATAAAATCAACGGTCAACCTTGACCGACTCGTGGCTTCGGAAAAGCCTAAGGAGGAAAAATCTGCCTCTGCTGCCACTTATCTGAGCAAGGAGACACGCGAAGACATGCACCAACGCTCTCTGCAGTTCCATCAGGACATCGACATACGTGGCCTTCGTGCCGATGAGGCTTTGCAGCAAATAACCTACTACATCGACGATGCCATTTTGGTTGGCGCGGCACGAGTTCGCATCCTGCATGGCACGGGAACAGGCGCCCTCCGCACCCTTGTACGCCAGTACCTCTCTACCGTGCGCAGCGTAAAGTCATACCACGACGAGCATGTGCAGTTTGGTGGCGCAGGCATCACGGTAGTGGAGTTCTGAGGTGACTCAAATCACCACCATCCTAATGTCGCTTTTTGTCCCTTTTTCTCCGCTGCGCTCAAGGATGTCCTGGCCAAGCATTCAACGAGTTAGCCGACGAGTTGTATGACGTCTTGCGTATCCACCTTCACCCCATTGAGGTAGAGGTCCTTGATGGTGGTGTATCCACTCTGCTGTGCCCATGATGCGCATAAGATTTGCTCTCGCTATACCCAAGGATTGTTCACGGTGCACTCACGGTGCGCTCAGGGTGCGCTCACAAAACCGTGAAGAAACGTGAGCGCACCCTGAGTGAACCTAAAGCGAAGGTAATAAGACGGCATACAAAATGCCATATTTCGACGAAAGGCGATAAGCGACGAATACTTGTAAGAAACTTTCTTTACCCGATGGCATCCCGATGTCAAACCGATATCAAACCGCAAGGAACCCGAAGGTTTTTGGTCGGAAAAGGGAGGCATTTTAGTAGCAAAACACCTTGACCATGTCATGAAATATCTCTCTCATGCCATTATGTGTAAGTATTTGCTGTAAACCAGGGGTTGATGTCAGCATCCATCTCGATTATCTTCGACTCTTTCTGCATGAGAGGGACATTTCTCTTCATCCATTTAGTTGTTGTATATCGAGAACCAAAGAGTGCAATAAGTCGCCCCATGGGACTATTTAGAAGCCGCTTTCAGTACTTCCTTCTTCACCTTCTCAGCAATGAAACCTGCTCCCTGCACGTCGGGATGAATGCCATCGGGGAAGTGCTCACGCAACTTGGCCGTTGCCTTGTGCAAGTCGATAAGACGCCACTTGTTGCGCTTGGCCATCTGCTTGATGGGCTTCAGCATACCGGCCACAATCACGCTGTCGCGAATGCTCCAACGCACTTCAAAAGCCGTGGCTGGCAAGCAGACGATAATCTTGGGGTGAGTGGGCAGAGCCTCAAACTCCTTAGTGATGGATTCCAGGTCGTTGATAAAGCGCTCCGTACCTACCCAGTTCTGTGGTTTTGAGTCGTTTGTGCCCAACTTGATGACACAAATCTGTGGCATGAAAGCCTTGGCTTGCTTGTACTGCTCGGTGCTTACCCAAGGAAAATCACCCTGCTTTTGTGCCGTGGTACCACTCACGCCAAAGTTCTCCACCTTATACCCGTCACCCAGCATGCGCTGAAGCTGAGCGGGATAAGTGTCGTGCTCGCGGTCTTCTATGCCATGACCGTAAGTGATGCTGTTGCCAATACAAGCCACCCTGACCTGTGCCAACGCCGATGCCACACACATCATGGCAAGGGCAATAAACATAATTCTTTTTCTCATAAGTATTAATCTTTAATGGAGGAGGAGATTTTTTCATCCTCCTCCGAAATTAGTAAAAACTCTATTTTTGTCTTTCGAGCTATCTTCTCTCTATGCCTCAACTCCTGCGTCCTGGCACATCAAAAACACATTAGCCAAGTTTGACTTAATTCGCTTAGTGCGCTCCTGCTCAGTTATAGTCAACTTGCTTAATGCATTGTGAATTGTGAATTAACAAATTATTTTTCCCTTTTCTCTTGCAGACATTAGCTTGGAATGTCCTAACACTTTAGCGTGCATTATCAAAGTCTGCCCTAATTCGCTTAGTACACATTTTCTTCGCTTGCTGACAGATAGTTACGCAAGAGAATGTCGCCTTCCTTACGCTCTTCTACCCCGGAATAGATGATAGTACGATCGGTAATGGTCGGCTTGACCCACGAGGGTAGCGCCTTGAGCGTCTTCTCGAAATACGTGGAGAACGTTGCAGCACTCTTCACTTCAAAAGCCTTCATCCCAGCAGACGTAATGCGCAGCAAATCAACCTCATTCTGATTCGAATCGCGATAGAAATACAGCGAGGCCTCGGTCATTGTATTCAAGCAACTCTTGTATGCCTCCATGACAATCATGTTCTCAAACAGATGTCCACGCATGGCATGCGAGCTCAGTTCGTTTGGACTATGTATGCCCAGCAACGAGCATGCAAGTCCTGTGTCGCAGAAATAAATCTTAGGACTCTTTGTGAGGCGCTTTCTGCTGTTCTCGAAATACGGCGGGAGCAGATACACCACGTACGATGTCTGCAAAATGCTTATCCACGACAGAATGGTATTGGCCGACACTCCCACCTCATTAGCCAGCTCCGAGGCATTGAACACAGAGCCGATGCGACCAGCACACAAGCGGAGAAAGGTGCGGAAGAGCATGAGGTCCTTCACATTGGTTAGCAGACGCACATCGCGCTCAATATAGGTCTTGATGTAAGCCGGATACAGATACTTGGGAGCATTACGCTTGGTGCAAATGGCAGGAAACAAGCCATTGAACAGCAACTCATCAAGTGTCAGATGGCGTGCCCATCCGGCTACCTCCTTCAGCGACATTGGCATGAGTTCAAACACACAGCTTCTGCCAGCAAGGCTCTGCGTCATGCTTTTCAGAAGAGTGAAGTTGTTGCTTCCGGAAAGGATGTATCGCTTCTTGGGATTCTCATCCACAATGCCCTGTATGTACGACAATAGTTCGGGCACATTCTGCACCTCATCAAGAATCATGCCATCGGGATGACGGTTGAGAAAAGCCACCGGATCGGTTGTGGCCAAAGCTCTCGTGTCAAGATTCTCGAGTGTATAATAAGTAAGGCGAGGGAAGTGTGAGCGTATGAGGGTGGTTTTTCCACTCTGACGCGGACCGGTGACGGTGATGACGGGGAAATATTTCATGGCTTCGCTCATCTCCGCACTTATCTCACGACGCACCACATACATCTCCTCATCCTCGTGCACGTACATCGCTTCATCTTCGTGCACGTACAGATTCAAATATTCGTCAATAGTGTATTCCATAACTTGTTCCTTTTTCTTTCTGGCCACAAAGGTATGACTTTTGATTAAATCATGCAAGTTTTGAACGAGAAATTTATGCAAATTTGCAATTGCACTTCAAATTTACATAGATTTTAGCCAATTTTGGTGCATTTTCAGGCGATTTTTATGCAAATTTGCAATTGTACTTCAAATTTACATAAAATCAAAGTTCGACATAAATCAAAGAACAACCTCGCGATATTCGTCTTACGCTACCTTCACCCTACTTTCACCCGACCATCCCCCACGATTCTCCACGAATTTGTGTAGGAAGGTCGGAGGAACCTCGGGAGAACCTCGGAAAGACCTCGGGAGAACGAAGTTAGCATGGATGCCATTTGTCCACAGAGATGAGAAAGAAAAGCAAAAGGGTGCGCTCTGACATTCATAAGCGCACCCCGTATGTGTGTATATCACAAGCAAGTATTACTCCTCGCAAAGCTCGGTGAGGATACCGCATGTGCTCTTGGGATGAAGGAATGCGATGTGCAAACCATCAGCACCATTACGGGGAGCCTTGTCGATGAGACGAATACCCTGAGCATCGCAGAATGCGAGTGCCTCAGCTACGCCATCCTCAACCTTGAATGCTACGTGATGAACACCCTTGCCACCATTGTCGAGGAACTTCTGAACGGTGCTCTCGGGGCAAGTGGGCTCGAGAAGCTCAAGCTTAACCTCACCGACCTGAAGGAAAGCAGTCTTTACCTTCTGGTCCTCAACAACCTCAGTCTTGTAAACCTCAAGACCCAACACATCACGGAAATAGGGGAGTACAGCGTCGATGCTCTGTACGGCAATACCCAAATGCTCAATTTTTGAAACTTTCATTGTATTTTTTGTTTAAAGTTTATGATTTGTCAACGAGTTATCTTCTGGACGTCGGCTTAGTCAACAAGAAAACCAGTCAACGAGAAATTCATTCTATGCAGTCAACCTGCGTCTGAACAACCTGCGAATCAATTGATTCTATTGTTCTCGGGGAATGCTACCTTGGGTACGAAAGTCTTAGCCTCTTCATAATCCATCATAGCATAGGCAATAATGATACAGGTATCGCCCACCTGCACCTTACGTGCAGCCGCACCATTAAGGCACACACATCCCGAACCACGTTCACCCTTGATGACGTAGGTTTCGAAACGCTCTCCATTATTATTATCTACAACCTGCACCTTCTGACCGGGCAAGAGGTCCACAGCATCCATCAAATCTTCGTCAATGGTGATACTACCCATGTAGTTGAGATTGGCCTCTGTAACCTGCACACAATGCAGTTTGGATTTCATCATTTCAATCAGCATGACAGAAAATCTATATCTATATTATTAAATGTATCGGATGTGGTCAATAAGACGGATGGGAGTAGCACCACAATACACAGTAATGCAACCTACCACATGAGCCGCATCATCCCAGTTCTGCACATCAGCCAATGTATCGCCGTCCACAATGCTATAGTATTGCACCTTGAGTCCATCAATAGCATCAATCTCGTTCACCACATAGTCGTGCACCTCCTGAACGGTCTTCTCTGGTACAAGAGCCAAACTCTGCTTCATGATGCGATAGATGTGAGCTGCCAATACGCGCTCGTCATCAATAAGCAAAGTGTTGCGGCTGCTGCGCGCCAAACCGCTCTCCTCACGAATGACAGGACAAGGCACAATCTGCACACGAAGCTTAAGATCATCAACCATACGGCGAATGACGCAAATCTGCTGATAATCCTTCTCACCAAAATAGGCACGGTCAGGGTCGGTGTAGCTGAAAAGTTTGCTTACAATCTGGCACACACCGTTAAAGTGTCCGGGGCGGAAAGCACCCTCCATCACACTATCAGTAGGAGGATAGCTGAACGAACGCGTATCGGGCTCAGGATAGACCTCACTAACCGAAGGAGCAAAGGCAATGGTTGCACCATGCTGCTCGAGCAAGGCACAATCGGCCTCAAGCGTACGAGGATAGCGCTCCAAGTCGCTCTTGTCATTAAACTGTGTTGGGTTGAGGAAGATGCTGACAACTGTCACGTCATTTTCCTTCACGCTGCGGTCAACCAGAGAGGCATGACCGTCATGCAAAGCCCCCATGGTAGGCACCAAGCCTACCGACTTACCTGCTGCACGATACTCATTGAGTACCTGCTGCAATTTGTTGATGGTTTGTATTACTTCCATTTATTTATTCAATCAGCAATAGACCCACATGTGGCCACATGCTCAGAAAAGCGGTGCAAAATAACAAAGAATTTACCACACAGCGAAGAAAAGGCACTATAATTTGGCTTTTTTTTATAAAAAATCCTAAAATAAGAAGGTAGCAGGCCATTTTACGACGATTTTTTCGTAACTTTGCAATGCAATTAGTAAACTTAGTTCAATGAAGGCTAAAAAGATTTTGTTTATCACCCAGGAAATTGAGCCCTATGTACCCAATTCCGAATACACATTATTGGGTCGTCAGATGTCTCAGTACGTCTTGGAAAAAGGAAGAGAAATACGCTCATTCATGCCCAAATGGGGCAACATCAACGAACGTCGGAATCAGTTGCACGAGGTCATCCGCCTTTCTGGGATGAACCTCATCATTGATGATACCGACCATCCACTCATTATCAAGGTAGCCTCTATTCCCGCAGCCCGAATGCAGGTGTACTTCATTGACAACGACGACTTCTTCCACAAGCGCTTGTCCGTAGCCAACGACGAGGGCAAGGAATATGCCGATAACGCCCTGCGTGCCATCTTCTATGCCCGTGGCGTTTTGGAAACCGTGAAGAAGTTGCGTTGGGTTCCCGATGTGATACATTGTCAGGGATGGATCTCAAGCATTGTACCCGTATTGCTGAAAACCGCGTACAAGGAGGAACCATCGTTCCGCGACTGCAAGGTGGTATTCTCTATCACGGATCAGCCCATCACCATGCCTTTGCCCGAGAATTTCCCTGCCTCAATAGCCTATCGCGAATGTACCCCCGATGTCCTTGAGGGCTTATCTACGCCTCTCATGGGTGCCGACCTGCAAAAGCTGGCCATCAAGTACAGCGACGGTGCCATCATATCATCTGCAGAGCCCGCACCCGAGCTCACAGACTTTGCCAAGGCTTCCAACATTCCCGTCATGCCTTTTGCCGGCGAGGACTGGGACGAGTACCTTAACTTCTTTGACCAGGTATGGAGCGAAGGCAAGGGAGATGACGAAGAGGACGATTAAAAGAAGAGAAGACGGAATGAAACATTTAATCCAGAAAGTAGCAATAGTTTTCACAGCCTTGCTGGGCATGGCCAGTTGTGCGGAGGATACTGGCATGCTGGGCATCAACGAGCAGCTTGACGACATCAGCACCTCACAAGCAACTTTCAGCGTCAGCACACAGTCAATAGCCACCGGCGCCGTGATAGCAAGCAACAGCAACGCGTATCTTGGCAAAGTGGTCGATCCTGAAACGCAAAGTGTGATAGAGGCCAACTTTGCTGCGCAGTTCTATTGCCACGAAGGCTATGCCCTGCCCGAGAAGAAGAATATGGTTGGCGATGTCACCATCGATTCTGCCACTGGCGACACGCTCAACATTGAGCATGGCGTGGTGCAATGCGACTCATGCGAGGTACGACTCTTCATCAAGAGTTTCTACGGAGAGGAGAACAACCCCATGAAGATAGAGGTGTTCATGCTTGACGCAAACCACATCATGGAGGAGAACAGCTCGTATGTGACAGACATCGACCTAAGCCAGTATGTTGCCGGAAATGAGCCTATTGCCTCAAAGGTATTTACAGCCACCGACTTCATCATAAGCGAAGGCGAACGCGAAGGCGAGACATACAACAGCAACATCCGTATCGTACTGCCCCCGGAAATTGGACAGCAGATACTGGAGAAATGCTATGCCAATCCCCAGGGCACGCAGGATTCGTATCATTTCATCCGCAACATCTTCCCCGGACTCTACTTCCGCATTGCAAATGGCGAGGGTACAATGATCTGTACTTTGGTCAGCACATTGAATGTATTCTACCAGTATGCTGAGAGTAAGAATCCCAACAAGGTATATGAGGGTGTGACACGTTTTGCCGCCACGCCAGAGGTGATACAGGCCACACACTTTGCGAATGGCAACATGGATGCCTTGGTAAATGAGACGAACTACACCTACCTGAAGACTCCTGCTGGCATTTGCACCGAGATGACCCTTCCCGTCAACGAAGTGTTCGACCAGCATCCCTACGACAGCGTTAGTTTGGCACAAATCACCCTGCAGCGTTACAACAAGGTGCAGGACAACTACCAACTGGGCACCCCTAACAGCTTGCTGATGGTAAGAAAGCAGAACATAACATCGTTCTTCCAAAACCAAGAGGTGAGCGACAACAAAACCAGTTACATAACGAACTTCGATAAGTCACGCAATTCTTATAACTTCAACAATATTTGCCGACTGCTGGCATATTGCAAGAACGAGAAGAAGATTTCGGCTGCCCGTGAAGGTATCAGCGAGGCAGAGTGGGAACTCAAACACCCCGACTGGAACAAGGTGGTGCTCATACCCGTCACTACCAGCAGTAACAGTAATGGAAACCTTACCAGCGTCACACACGACATGAACATGAACAGCGTAAAGCTTGTGGGTGGAAACACCAAACTGAAAATGAACGTGGTGTACAGCAGCTTCCACAGGGAGCAGTAGAATCCTACTCACTACTCAAAAAGTTATATCGAAAAAGCGGCCTAACACGGTCGCTTTTTCGTCTCAATAGTAAAACGTGTTGAAAACTTCATAAAATATGTTGAAATTAACACGCACGCGCTAACATATTTATATAATTATTAGTATCTTTGCAGCACAAGAAAACAAAATACCAACTACACTAACTAACGAAAAATGAAAAAACTTATCTTTACCCTTGTGTGGCTCATGACAGCATTCTGTGCCGTCGCAGCACAAACGCCACAGCGCCGACCTGTTGACAACAAGCACCCGATGTGGCTTGTGCACGTCGATGTATGGAACCAGGCCGACCCACAGAAAATCATCAACCTCATCCCCGACGACATCAAGCCTTTCGTGGTGATGAATCTGTCACTATCGTGTGCCTACAACAAAGAGCAAGGTATCTACGAGCGCCCCAACAGCGCCATACGCACCTATAAATCATGGGCAACGGTATGCCAGCAAAATGGCATGTGGTTTACCTGCCAGCCAGCCTCGGGTGGTCACACGCACATCAAGGACAATGACCTCGAGACCTTCGAATATTTCTTCACCCACTACCCCAACTTCCTGGGATGGAACTATGCTGAGCAGTTCTGGGGCTTTGACGAGGCTGGCGATCCCAGTTCAAGCAGTCAGGCCGACCGCATCGCACTCTTTGCAAAACTCGTGCCAATGCACAATAAATACGGTGGATTCCTTACCATCAGCTTCTGCGGCAACATCTGGTCGCATGCCCTCAACCCCGTGGGCATGATGAAGCGCAATGCTGACTTGCGTAAAGCCTGCGAGCAATATCCCGAGTCTATACTTTGGCTCTACAAATACACCACTTCGAGCTGTTTCTACAACAACGAGAGCGTATGCTTTGGTCCCTTCGTGGCAGGTTTGGCCAAGAACTATGGTGTGCGCTATGACAACTGCGGATGGAATGGTGCCAACGATGCGCTTTTGGGCGACAATCACGGAAAGAAATACCCTATCGCAGCCGGAATTGGCACGGTGATGGAACAGAGTTGCGTAAACGGAGGTGCAGTATGGGATGGTCCTGAGTTGATTTGGACGGAAGACTTCCAGAACCTCAGCAACACTACCGTAAATGGCTATCAGCAGCGCCGTTGGGGAACCTTCCCTGGCTTCGATAACGCATGGATTGACATGTTCCGCCAGATCATCAACGGAACACTCTACATCCCCAGTCGTGAGGAAGTGGTGGACAAGACCAAGATCATCATTGTCAACAATGTCACTTCGGGCAGCGACGAGGACAAATATGCTGCATGGGGTGACCTCTATGATAATCTGTACAAGGTAAAGGATCCCTTCAATCGTGGCAATGGCCAATGGATGGACAACTTCAGTTACATGAAGAGCACGGGTCGATATGGCGCCATACCCATCACTCCAGAGGTATGGGCAGACGATGCAAAAGCCATTCCCGTAAAGGTGAACAAATCTGCTCGCACCACCAAGTGGACATCGTTGGCCAACAAGAAAAAGGACTTTGACAACTACTATCCTGAAGTAAGCAAAGGTGACCTGTATGTAAACCGCTACCACAATCAGCTGATTACTTACAATCCCTATTCATACCACAACAAAAATCGACATGCCAAGGCCGACATCCCCTTGCTTTACAACACTTGCGAGAGTTTACACCTCGACTACTATCAGTTGTCATCGGGTGCCGTGCACGAATATGCCGACCGCATAGAGTTCTATCTCAACAACTATCGTACGGATACGACCACCGTGCGTACCGACACCATCCGTATCAGCGGTGTCATCGAAGAACCAACTGCCACCTTTAAGAAGTTAGGCAAATCCACTACTTCTCCTGCACCACAGGCAAGCATCACCAAGTCTTACGATGCAGAAAATAAGACGTTTACCGTCAACGTGAAGCACAATGGTCCTTGCGAACTTATCATCAGCTGTAAGGGCGAAGGTACCGACCGTCTTACCGACTACGTACCCAGCGAGGCACTTACCGACCTCCCCGTCCAGCCTGCACCCTATCATGGTCCCATCACCATCGAAGCAGAGGATATGGACTTCAAGAACATCTCTAATCACGTCACCTTCTATATGGCAGGTTTCTCACACGTCCGCGGACATTCGGGTAATGGATTCGTGGTTATGGGAAGCAATACTGCCGGAGCACTCACCCACTCCATCAATGTGCCAGAAGAGGGCGAATACTACGTTTCTGTTCGCTACACCAATACCGCCAAGGCTGCTACAGCCGAACTCAAGGTTAACTCTGCCACCGAGAACGTACAGTTCGACAAAACCGCCACTAACGAATGGAAGCGCGTGGGTGCTGTGTTCAAGTTCAAGGCTGGTAAGAACACCTTCACGCTTACCAACAAGAAGGGTATCAACATGACCGTGGATCAAGTTACCTACCGTCCCATGGATGTAGAGGAAGAGAAATTCGACATTGCCATCCACCAAAGCGAGCAGGGTGTTGTAGTGCCCAGCGTGGAGTCTGCTGCCGAGGGTGAAGAAGTACACCTTGAAGCCATTCCCAATGAGGGTTATCGCCTTGTGGGATGGAAATGCCTGCACGGCAATGTCAAGGTCAACGACGAAGGCTACTTCACCATGCCCGATGAGTTTGTCACCCTCGAACCTATATTCGAAGAGGTATCACTCGTCTTCCGAACCGACTTGTCGAATGCCGTCAATGGCGGCATCCCAGAGGGATGGCGTGTGACACAGGAGAATGGCGAAGTGCGTGACTATCCCAATACCTATGGAAGCGGTTCGCGCATCATGACTGGCTTTGCAGGCTATCAAGGAGTGGCCTTGTATTGGCGCGAGGGTAGCTGTGAATACGGTCGCCTTGCCAAGTACCCCTTGCAGCTCGAGCCCGGCACCTACAAGCTCACCCATGCCATGGCTGCATGGAAGGGTACTCCCACTTACAAAGTCAACATTCTGGACAGCGAAGGAAACAGCATTGCGGCCGGAGCAGACAACAGCACAGCCAATCGTCTTTCCACTTCGCCCAATGTAAATGGCAACACCAGCGCCAGCATCTCTTCTGCCAAGCAGCGCACGCTGACTTTCACTGTCGAGAAAGCGGGCAAGTACATCATCCGATTTAGCAACTACAGCGATACCAGTGGCTATCAGGAGTTCCTGCTTGTGGACTGCAAGCTCAACAGCGTTTCAGAAGCAACAGAAGACGGAATAGCTGAGACCTTCAGCCAATCGTCAGGCCACACTCAAACCGGTGTCTATAACGCAATGGGTGTCAAGATGCCTTCTGTACAGCGAGGACTCAACATCATCCGTACTGCCGACGGACGTACCATCAAAGTCATGAAGTAAGTAAGTGATCAGAATTTGGTTTGTCGTCCTGCTAACTTCTTAAGCGATAGCGGTTGCTTCGGCTGAATCCCGTTTACTCCATGAGCAATATAAGTTAAATTAAAACTAACAATAACAACAAAAAAACATCATGAAGAAGATCCTTTCAGTACTGATTGCTGCCATAGCACTCATGGCATGCAACAACACACAGAAAAAGTCCGAAGAAGCACCCGCAAAGCCCAAGACCCTGGTATTGTACTACTCGCAGACAGGTGCCACAAAGGCTGTTGCCGAAGAACTACAGAAGCAGTTAGGCGCTGACATTGAAGCAATTGAGTTAGAGCAGCCCTACGATGGCGACTTCCAGCAGACCATCGAACGTTGTCAGCAGGAGAAGGCTGACAGTGTTTTGCCAGCCATCATGCCTCTTAAGGCAAACCTCGACAGCGTGGATGTCGTCTTCCTGGGTTATCCCGTATGGTTTGGAACCTACGCTACTCCTATCGAGGCTCTGCTCAAGACTCAGGCTTTCGAGGGCAAGAAGGTCATCACCTTCTGCACCTTTGGCAGCGGTGGCCTGCAGCAAAGTTCAAACGATGTGAAGAAAGCACTCCCCAAGGCTGAGGTGGTATGCGGATATGGAGTTCGCAATGCTCGCATCAGCGCTATTGCCGATGAGTTGAACCGTTTCCTCATCGAGGGCGGATATAAGGAAGGCACTGTAGAAGCCCTGCCCGCATTCATGGAGCATAAGCCCGTAACTGAGCAGGAGGTTGAAATCTTCAACCAGGCATGTGGAGATTATCAATTCCCTCTTGGAACTCCCGTTGATGTAGCCATACGCGAGACTGCCACCAGCACCGACTACGAGTTTGGTGTAAAGAGTGCAGCACCCAATGGTGAGGAAAGCACCTCAACCATCTATGTTACCAAGAAGAAAGAAGAGGGTGCAAAGCCTGAATTCACACAGGTAGTGCGCTAACGCCACACCCTATCCATATCCTTTGATGGTGTGTCATAAAGAAAATGGCACACCATCTTTTTTGTGTATGGCCTCTCCTGACCTCCCCCGAGGGGAGAGAATTTATATACCGCAGGAAGGGTTGTGCGGGGGGGGGGGGGGAAGGGTATTTGGTTGCTCTATATACCGTCTATAATCCGTCTATATCAAGTGTGGGAGGAATATGACGTATCAGACATTTCATTTTGTTTGAGTAGCGCTCTCGTATTACTTATACCGTCGGCAAAATGCACTGTCCCTTTACGCTTCACCTATGTGGTTCAAAATGATTGCAACCTGCTGCTCGCTGAGCTTGCGCTGACGATTGGTGGAGCCTGTTATCCCATTCGCTCGGTAGAATCAAAGCAAGTTTTATTCTACTCTCACTCATTTCAACAATTTCAATAATTTCACTCGAAAAGATGCACGCACATTGGGGGATGATGAGAAAGTGAGAATGAAATTCTAATATATATATAAATATATTTATATAATATTAGACCTCAATTCACACCACCATGCGTGTCTAAATTTCACTGAAATAATTGAAATTAGTGAAACTCAACTTCACACGTTCTACCTTCGCTTTAGGTTTACTCACAGTGCGCTCACAGTTCTTCACAGTTTTGTGAGCGCACCGTGAGTGCACATAAAGCGAACCGTGAAGAAACCATAAGCAAAACATGAGCATTATACTTACGGCATATAAAGATAATACTTACGATGCATAAAGATGATACTTACGATTGCTAAACATGATACTCCTACAAAAACTCTATTAAAAATCACAATACCAGTAGCACTTTTTTAGCGTTTTTATGCCAAAATCGGCAGTTTGATTGCATGTTTTCAGTAGATGTTGCTCGAATTTGATAGAAAATATGTATCTTTGCGTTGTCACTGCCTACGCCGTGCCATCTGAAAAGGATGTGCGGATGGGTGGGACTTTTGCACGCGTGCAAAAGTAGTACATAATGTAAAAGCGACATCGATGCTTTGTCAATTGGATAGTTGAAACTTAGGAACTTTCAAATGTAGTTCAATGGACAATGTCAGAAGTGACTGCAACGGGTATGCAACAACTGTATCCCGGAGTGTGCTACGAGGGTATTTTTATCCTCAGCACACTTATCCGGATACGTGCAGAATACCGGCGTGGGCAGACACTCTACTCGTTCAACTACATGGGTTTCCTAAGGCCTCAACTAACGGACAGTAGAGATGGAAGCCCACGCTTGAACCAGAACTACATTTGTAATACGTTGATAATCAGTGTTGGTTGTTTGCGAATTTGATGCATTGATACCACAATGTTCCCAAAGTAGAACATCTAAAATAAATCTTTCCCAAATGTTGTGTTGGGGCGAAAATATAGCGAAACGGCAATTTACAGATTTTAACACTGTGAATTGCCGTTTCTTGGTTATTATGTCCATAATGGTTGAGAATCCCAGTTGCTCGGGAAACCCATAGCAGTAACATCAACCGATGGGTATGTTGTAATCAATGTCTTTAGTTTGCTCTTGAATGCGTCACTGCGTCCCATCGAGTCAAGCCAATAGGTAATGCAACAGGTGATTGCATATAGCTTGTTACCATCGATGCCGTTTGTGTCAATCCATGCTCCGCGTAATGGCACACTCAATTGAGGAGCATTGGTCAGGCGGCGGTTCCAGATACGTGAATGATGGGCACAACAGTTTCTGAGAACGGTAAGACTACGCATCCAACTTTCCAATACCTCATGCTGGGGGAGATTGAACTGTCGCGCTATGCGTTTCTTGGTCTTAGTGTCATTGCAGTTGTAGTACAGCTTTGACAAAGTACCGAATGATGCCAGTTCCAAAGTCTTCCATGAGGGAGGGAACACTGGTTTGTCGTATCGTTGCTTATGTTCCTTGATAAAATCCTCTTTACTACGCTGCAATTCTCTATCAACTGCATTCATGTTCTCAATAAACTTGTGCTCGTCATCTGCAAGACATGTGTCATAGAACCAAAATGCGCCATGCTGCATGGAGAACTCGTGATTAACCTTAGTGCGAAGCGCAATCTCAATTTCTTGGATTGCCTCAAACATCAGTATTCGCAATTGGGTGTCGAAATTATAAAGGGTCAAAGCATCTTCAAACCTGCTATTTGGCTTGAACGTGTGAAGGACTTTATCTGCCTCCATCGGACGCAGATACTGAACAAATCTAAAGTAACTAACCTCGCTAAGAAATTTAGCAGCGTATGTCTCATCGCCAAATAGTAATCCTCTGTCTTTGAGGAGTTGTATTTGGCCTGCAATTGATAGCGGCTGCTTTGTGTATAGTCTAATCGTACTCATATAAAGCAAAAGACCCGCCCTGGTTCGCTGATCTAACGAGAAGCGTGGCGGATTCTGTTGATGCAAAAGTATAAAGATTTTATTTATCTAGCAAATTTTTCTTATAAAAAATGCAAATCTAAGTGCACTTTTTAGCAATTTTGCACCAAAATTGACAGTTTGAGTGCATATTTCAAAAAGATGTTGCTCGAATTTGATAGAAAATATGTATCTTTGCGGTGTCACAGCCCACGCCGTGCCATCTTTAAGGATGCGCGGCTGGGTGGGACACGACATAATGTAAAAGCGTCATCGATGCTTTGTCTATTGGCTTCTTGAAACCTCGGAAATTTCAAAGTAATGGTCAAAGGACATTGTTAAAGTGACTGCTACGGGTATGCATTAACTGTATCCCGGAGTGTGCAGCGAGGGTATCAAGTATCCTCTCGCACACTTTTCCGGATACGTGCAAAATACCGGCGTGGGCAGACACTCTACTTCGTTCACCATTACGGCCTCCGAGGGCCTCAAGAAGCAGACGAGTAGAGATGGAAGCCCACGCTTGAACCAGAATCAATATTATAACATTCTGATAATCAATATTGATATTTTGTAAACTTGAGGTATTGATACCATAATGTTCCCAACTTAAAACATCTCGGACATTTCTTTCCCAAATGTCTTGATAGAGCTAAAATATAACCGAACGGCAATTTACAGTTTTTAACACTGATAATTGCCGTTCAAGTTAAAGAATCGTATTCATTTTTCGTGATTCGCATTATAGCAAGAATGAATTACATGTGAGTTATTGTTCAAATCTTATGATGAAAGTTGTGTGATAGCCCGCATCTGCTTTTTCCGAGAGCTCAAGAGAGCCACCCAACATGGTGACGATTTGTCGTGACAGGGCAAGACCTATGCCTGTACCTGTACTTTTAGTGGTGTAGAATGGGATGAAGATGTCCCTC
>JAZLKL010000028.1:0-10444 GCA_045597585.1 Bacteroidaceae bacterium
TACATGGTATTGCGGACATACCTTTCTTTCTGTATCGTGTCTGCACCATCTTCGGTTAGGCTACCCTCTGTTTGCCACGGAACTTTTCACCTGCGCCAGATTTGTTAAAACTTGACAGAGTGGAGGTTGAGTTTTACGACAAAGATACTCGCCTTCGTCCTGATTGTATTGGTTATTACGGAGATAAAGTCATTTGGATAGAGTTTAAGCGCACTCATGCCGTAGATACGAAGAAGCGAGGAAAGATAATTTCTGCAAAGATTGACTGCGTTGAACTTGACATCAATAGCTGTGAACTTGATCCTGAAGCAGTTCGCAAATTTATTACGGAACAGAACGATAATCGCCTTTGGATAAGGGATACCCAGACAAAAACACGCCATGCTGGTTCTGGAAGTCGTTATAGTTCTGATTATGACGATTACTGCGAATATTATGGTCATAGACGCATTCAACGTACATTCGCACTTGATGAGAATGACGCATTAGTCAACCTTTTAAACGACGAATGTGACATGAATATACACAGTTATTATTGTGTGGCATGTGGCAAGGAGGTTACTATTGATGTTGATGCGGATGGAACGTATAGTTTTTCGCACATTGACGATGAAGTACATTGCGAAGATGATCTTTATCTGCATGAAGTGGCAAAAGAGATTCTTTATTGGCGATTCAATTCCGAGAAAGACTTTGAGATTCTTGTGCCCCAACACCAGAACTGTGCAGAGAAAGCAATTTGTACTCTTTTCAGACAAGACTTGTGTTCAACAGGTAAAGGATTTCCTTATAATCTAAAAGAGCATGGATACAATGAATGCTCCAAAAATTATCAACTTCCTGATTTGAAGTACAAATGTGATTTGGTTATTAGAAAAACAGATTCCACAAAGGATGCTATTATCATCACGATCGATGCCGGGGATTGTCATATAGAAGTTGATACAGACGACTACAGGGTGATTGATGTTCGGGTACACAATGACCAGAATCTTCTAAGCCTAACAGATTCACCAATTGGTGAACAAGCAACATTTATGAACTTCAAACGAGAGAACTGCAAGCTAGCTCCGCGTTCAGAAATGGACAGAGAGGTTCTGAAGTTCTCATTGTTCTCTAGTGGTAAGTATCATGTTGATGCAGTACCATGTACTATATTAAACGAACGAAAATACAGCACAGTACTTGAACTTGTTTTTGTTGAGGGAATCAATAACAGAGACGAAGCCAAATGGTATTCATTGCTTAAATGTTATGAGCAGAAACGCAAAGCATGTTATTGCGAAATCTGTTGGTTTCTATCCAAAATATCGGGATTCTATGGAATGTCTGAGACAATTTGTAAGCGCTATAAAACAAAGGGAACACCACATTATCCCTTGGAAACGATGCCTCTCGATTGTCCGCATTTCAGCATAGACAAAGAACTCGTAAGCATTGCGAAACTCAACTATGGCAATGTAAAGGTGATCGAAAATATTTACGATAAGAAATACTAATACATTTAGACGAAAAATGAATTTTTAGACGAGATTGTTTGGTATTTACTTGTGTTTGAGTTATTTATACGCTGTTCATTTTAGACGAAAATAAGAATCCACAACATTTATATTTAGACGAGAAGAGATATTTTAGACGAAACTTAGGTACTCTACCAAATGGTGGGGTGCTTTTTTTTTGTGCCTATGCCGAAAAACTCGCAAAAACTTTCGTAGGGTTTACATAGGGCTTACGAAGCACCCCATGAAAAGGGAGTAATTTTGCACTCGAAATCAGATGACAAGTGCGTCACTGGTTCGGGTGCAATTTCGTTCTTTGACATACTGGACACAACAAGGACTCAAATTCAATACACATTATTAATAATATAGAGGTCGTGAAAAGGACACGACGTAAAAGAAAGAATCGCGTATGAGTACGATTCAAGTTTTGGCTTCGCCGAGCTCTTTCACACTCGGCAAAGAAAACGAGGGTTCTCATTGCTCTCGCTTAATCAAGACCTTCAATCATGAGCAGTTCGGTTCTATCCGAACCATGACGATGCCAGACGGACAGATTGGTTTCGTGGGCAAGGACGTTGCCGAAGTGCTTGGCTATTCAAGAACAGCCGATGCCATCAGGCAGCATGTTGACGATGAAGATAAAGGGGCCTTCAAAATGCCGACCCCTGGAGGAGTTCAGTCAATAGTTCTCATCAACGAGAGCGGCCTTTACTCCCTTATCCTCTCATCGAAGCTGCCCAAGGCTCGCGAGTTCAAGCATTGGGTGACAGCCGAGGTGCTCCCTCTGATTCGCAAGACGGGCGGTTACATTCCGGTAGCCCAGGAGGATGATGAGAAGACGATTCTTGCCAAGGCGGTAAGGATCCTGATGAAGACCGTGGAGGTGCAGAAGCAGGAGTTGGCAGAGCAGGACATGGAGATTGCTCGTCTGGCACCAAAGGCTGAGTATGCCGAGGAGGTGCTGCTGTCACCAACTTGCTACACCATGACGCAGGTTGCCAAATCGCTCTCGATGACGGTGCAGCAGTTGCAGCGTTGGCTCCACAAGATGCGCATCATCTACCGTTCGCCTTCGGGATGCTGGATGCTCTATGCTGAGTACCTGAAGAAGGGTTACGAGGCGTACCGCACGAAGAAGGGCGAGAACCTCTTTGGTGAAGTGCTCTGGACAGACACTTATCTGGTGTGGACGGAACGAGGCAAGGAGTTTATTCACGAATTGTTTAACGAAATGGCAGCGTAAGTAGTATGGCAAAGACACCAAAGTACAAAGAGGAGTTTCCTCTGTTCGACGAACTGGCACCGATGTTACCCCCAGAGTGCCGCGAGGAGGTGCGCCGGACGATGAACCTGCTGGAGAATGTGTGGCGCGATGACCTGTGCAAGGCTACCATCGTGATGGTCACCAAGGGGAAGCGCAAGCCGTACAAGAAGTCGAGGGTGATGAGGACGCTGTTCGCGAAGGTAATCACCATCATCGAAACAAATAACAGTAATAACAGATAAACAGATAACAGTATGAGTATTTATTTCAGTTTCCGCATTTGGAAGTTACAGGTGGCTTTCAATGCAAATTTTAGCAAGAACGATTGAAATGAAGAGTATTTTCAAAGTGGTGCAGCAGGGCGAGGCTTTCGCTGTACAGAGCCGAAAAGTGATGGATACGACAGGCTCACCAACCGAAGGTCAGACGATGAAGTGCAACATCGTGCTTCAGGAGCTGGGCGGCAAGTTTGAGAACCAGTATGTGGGTGCAATGCTCGGCAACGCTGCAACATGCAAGTTCTATCCCGGGGATGTGGTAGCGGCTTCGCTCCGCTTCCAGACGCGAGAGTATAATGGCGCTACGTACCAGGACATTCTGGTGACGGACATCGTAAAACTTAACAAGTAAACAACTATGGTAGCAAGAGGTATCAGAAACGACAACCCGCTCAACATCCGTCATGGCAAGAGCCAGTGGGTGGGTATGCGTGAGAAGCAGACGGATAAGAGTTTTGTGCAGTTCAAGAGCCGCGTGTATGGCTATCGTGCAGCGTTCGTGCTGCTCAGAAACTACATCAGCAAGGGCAAGGACACCATTGGCAAGATCATTGCCAAGTGGGCACCCTCGAGCGATGGCAACAACACGCAATCGTACATCAACTATGTGAGCAAGAGCACCGGCATCAACGCGAGCCATGCGCTCAAGTTCGAGGACAAGGATGACCTGGTAAGTGTGGTACGATCTATGGCTCACATGGAGAGTGGCATCATCGAGGACAAGGCGCTCATCGAAGAGGCATACGACCTCGCAAAGTAATTAACGAACACGAATCTCTCGAATCTACCGAATTTTAGCATGCATCCATCATTCGTGCAATTCGTGTAATTTGTGTTCTAAGAAAAAAATCTGAGTTGAGACACGAGGAATTCCACGTGGAGTAAGCTGGCCAGCGTTCCGAATGTTTCTCCTCGCAAATCTCAAATTTCAGATTATCATGACACAGAATATTGAAACCGTTGACAAGCAGTTCAACGCAGAGAACCAGAACATTATCAGCAGTGTGACCACGTACAGCTCGGCGGTCAGGCTTATTACGACGAGAAGAAATTCTTTATGTTTACACCGGATCCTTCGACAGGCTCAGGACAAGTTCAAGTGGGCATAGTGCAGAAATTCCGTGGCTTGGGCATGGCTCAGCAGATGGCAGACGGCACGTTCGACTTCGTGCGTAAACCGCAGCTGAAGCCTAAGTCCACACTCATCAAGAAACTCGCGCATGGCAGAGCCAGCAAGACGAAAGATGACGCAATTCAGTTAACCCTCAAAGTATTCTGTAGCGAAGGCATCAACATCAGCGAAGCTATCCGAATGGAGGCTGTTGAGGCAGCAGACGCAATCAGAGAATATCAGTTGAGACACTAATAAAAAAGAGCGTCTGGAGGACGCCATCTCAATCGCAGAGTGGCATCATGCAAAGCGTCTGGAGGACGCCATCTCAATAACCCCGTACATACGGAGCGTTAGCGGAGGATGTGCGGGGATAGGCAGACGGACCAGAGAACGAGCGTCTGGAGGACGCTACCTCGTCACTCATCACGGAGGAAGAAATCGGTAGTGGGGTCGATGCCCCATTCTGCAAGCAGAGCTTCGTATTCCTCGCGAAAGGAATGGACACGATGATGCTCCTTTTGGTTCATAATATAGTGACGGATCATCTCCTTATCACGCTCACAATAGGTAAAAGCAGCATACCCATTTCCCCAACCAGCGAACATTGGGAACTTCTCGTGCTGCGTCTTCAGCCACTTTGATGTTTCTGTCTTCAGTACCTGCATAAAGTCGCTGACAGCAATATCGGGACGGATAGAGATAAGCATGTGGATATGGTCGGCAACGCCACCAATGCGAATGAGCTTGCATTGTTTGCGTTCGCAGATTCCAAGGATGTAGGCATAGAGGTCACGGTCATGCGCCTCAGTGATAGTGCGCTCGCTGCGCTTGGTGCGCCAAACGATATGGTAATAAAGTACTACGTGTGCCATGTGTGCAAGGTAGCGTCTTCCAGACGCCGATGGTGTAGCGGTCGGTGATACCGAGCACACCTCCACTACGTTACGGTGTACCCGGTTGTTGAGATGACGTCTTCCAGACGTTTATACTATTATAACGATAAATAATGCAAATTATTGCCCTTGCAGATTACAATTTGCACAGGGAAAACCAAATACGATACGACAATGAGTTGTTACAAGATTTTTTATGACAATGAGACACGCTGCAAGATGATGCAGGCGGTCAAGGACAGGGAGGAGTATCTGACGCTTCGTGATTCGTCGGCTCAGAAGGCGATGGTGCGACAGGTGCGTTCGGGGAACGGCAATGCCAAGATGAGGTTGCTGCAGATGAATTACAGTTGTCTGCCAAACGAGGATGGTTCGCTGAAGGGCAGTACGCAGATGACTACCACCGTGGGCATGGACGTTGACCTTCATCGTGAGGATTACACTACCGAGGAGGATTATCAGATGGCGCTTGCACAGATTTCTGAAAAGGTGTTGGCAAAGAAGGATGAGTTGGGTTTGCTGATGCTGGAGCGTTCGGCAACAAAGGGCTATCACCTTGTGTTCAAGCGCAAGGCAGAGCTCATGCAGGAGGACAACCTCCGTTGGGCGAGCAACCTTCTGGGTGTGGAGTTTGACAAGGGTGCGAAGGACATCACGAGGGTGTTCTTTACGACAACGGCTGATTCCAACGACCTCCTGTATCTCTCGGACGAACTCTTTGTGCAAGAGGCGTGTCTGGAAGACACTACAGCGAGCTCGCTCGCGGTGAGTAACCCCGTACATACGGAGCGCAGCGGAGGATGTGCGGGGATAGGAGCATCCACCCACAACAAGTGCCTGGAGGGCACTACCTCGGAAGGCCGCGAGCAAGGTACTGCCCTCCAGGCAGGTGATAGTGGTAGAGGCGAATCACCGAGCACACCTCCTTCGTCGGTGTACCCGGTTACTGACCGCCTCTCCGAGGCTGTAGTGGCTTCCAGCCACACCGATTACGATGGCATCCCATACTCTGCCATTATCGAGGCACTTGAAAACCAACTTGGAGGCGTTCCGGCACACGGTTCGCGTAACCAGTTTATCTTCTCCATGGCATGCCATTTACGCTACATCTGCAACGATGATCCAGAGTGGATTGCTGAGGTGCTGCCTACGTATGGCGAAGGTAGTGAGAAATGGATGAACACCATCAAGAGTGCTTGCAACAGAAGTCAGAACAAGACCTTTCCAAAGATTTTACGTACGGCGATCGAGCAAGCAAAAATGACGACCACTCTCCAGTTCCCCCGAGGGGGAGAGACAGATAGTTACTGTTGCGGAATGCCCGGAACTGTGGTTTCTGATGGCGATGGTAACTCATACGGCTCCTCCCCTCGGGGAGGTTGGGAGGGGGTCCCTCCTATGCCTTCAAAACTGCCACCCCTCATCAAGCTCCTCATCTCGAAGACTCCCAAGATCTACCAGCCAGCCGTGGCTCACGCGGTGTTCCCTGCCTTGGCTGCCCACTTGTGGAAGACGCGCTTCAAGTACATTGACAATGTGGAGCACGAAGCCACGCTGATGAACGTGCTGATGGCTGGTACCGGTGCCGGAAAGAACTGTATCTCTGACCCCATCCGCTTCATCATGAAGGACATCGTGGAGCGCGACCAGATCAACCGCGAGAAGGAGCGCCAATGGAAGGAGGAGATGCAGACGAAGGGCTCGAACAAGGACAAGAAGAAACGTCCAGAAGGGCTTGTCATACAGAGCGTTAAGCCCGACATGACAAATGCGGCATTCGTGCAGCGCATGAAGGAAGCCGAGGAGCATTTTCTCTACACGCAGATGAACGAGATTGACCAGTTTGATGCCCTCAAGACGAGCGCACGGAGCAAGTCGCAGTTCCAGATTATGTGCCTTGCTTTCGACCCTCAGAACTCCTACGGAACGGAGCGCGTGGGTACGGCCAGCGTGAGCGAAACCGTGTGCGTGCGCTTCAACTGGAATGCCTCGACCACCATCCAGAAGGGCAAGGCGTACTTCGCCAAGGTGCTGACAGACGGTCCCATCTCGCGCATCAATTTCTGTACCATCCCCGAGCGTCCTATTGGTAGTGACATGCCCGTGTATGGCACCTACGATGAGCGATTCCAGACCGAACTGAAACCCTACATCGACCGCCTCAACGCTGCCCGAGGACTCATCGAATGCACGAAGGCAACAGCACTTGCCCGGAAGCTGATGGAGGAGAATGCCGACTTCGCCCGACTCTCGCAATCGCGTGTGTATGAGAACCTTTCGTTTCGTGGCAACGTCAGTGCCTTCCACAAAGGCATGGTGCTCTACGTGGGGCAGGGCGAGAAGTGGGACAAGCCCCTGGAGGACTTCATCCGCTGGTCGGAGCAGTACGACCTGTGGTGCAAGATGAAGTTCTTCGGCGAAGCCATCGAGGATGCTGAGACAGCCACATCAAGCCAGCGCCGTCCCGGACCTCAGAACCTCCTCGCACTCCTCCCCGACGAGTTCACCACGGAAGAACTCCAGCACGTGCGTCGCCGCCAGGGGGTCGATAAAACCCCAATCGACAAACTCCTGAACGTCTGGAAAAACCGCAACTACGTGATGCCGGTGGAAGGCAAGGATGGGGTGTGGAAGAAGCTCCGCAGGTAAAGTGTTCTTTCAGTCGGCTATCGCCTTGGTGGAAGCGTCACCGCAAGCGGATGCCGAGCGAAAGGTTTAAAAGTTTAACAGATTAAAGCCTCATCCATAAACTCAATGGCTGATCAAGCAACACGTCTTGGTCAGCCATTTTGTTGATAACAGAAATAACAGATAACAGATAAACAGAATCTCACATTAAATGGGATGCTCAATTAATTAGCTTTGTCAGATTTTTGTGAATACAAGATACTAAGCCTTTTACTAGCATACCAAGGTTTATGTAGTGCACATTTACGGGTGATTATGGTTAAAACTCTATAAAAGTGAGGCGAAAAGTGGAGTTGTGAAGTTCTGAGGCCTTGTATTCTTAGATATTTTTCGTATCTTTGCAGCGAGCTGCAAATGTGAGTTGCGGCAGCAGAATCAGAAATGAACGATCAAAAGAAAACCATAGAAGTTGTAGCAGCCGTCATTCTCCGTGATGGCAAGCTGTTCGCAGCAAAAAGGAAAGCAAATCCAGTGAATAACCCCCTTCCGGTGGAAGCCGGTTTCCCCGAAAGCGGGGACACCTCCGGGTGGGAGTTTCCTGGGGGGAAGATTGAACCAGGAGAAGCGCCCGAAAAAGCCTTGAAGCGCGAGATTCGTGAGGAATTGGCAACAGAAATCGAAGTGGGAGATCTTCTCACAACGGTTGAGTATGATTATCCTCAGTTTCACCTCACCATGCATTGCTTCTTCTGCTCAATCATCAGCGGTCAGCTCTCGCTCCTTGAACATGAAGACGCTCGTTGGCTCAGTATGGAAGAGCTGGATAGTGTAAAATGGCTACCAGCTGATGTGGAAGTGGTTAATTTGTTACGGCAATAATGGATTATGGCAAATGAACAAATAACAGAAGAATAAAATACAATGAAAGTACTGATAATCAGCGGAAGCCCACGTCAGAAGGGCAATACAAGTATCGCTTTGAACGAGATTGCTCAGCAACTTGCAAAACAGGGCGTAGAGCGTGAACCATGGACACCAATGTTCTTCATCAGATAACGACATGACATTCACAGAGATATACTCGGCTACAGGCATGATGGAACTTATCGACAAGGTAGGTTTCCTTCCCCTGCTTGACAGTGGCATTGACGGTTTTTCTGCTGATGCTGTTGTTGCAGAGGATTGCGGCTACATAACCTTTCCTGACGGAGGTTGGGATTGGCCCATGTGGAAATGGAAAGGACAGATAGTTACAGAAATGCCTTGCATGTATGGTAAGTTTTTCAACAAGAAGGCTGGCTACATCACAAAGGAATGGTGGGCCGACTTCTGCAATTATCGCAGGAGCAAGTACCCAAGACCTGATGATGACAGCATAGAAGGATCCATACTTGCCACGTTGCAGACAACTGGAAGCCTGATAACTCGTGAACTACGTGCTGCTTGCGGGTTCAATGGCCGTGGGATGAGAAGCAAGTTTGATGCTTATCTGACACGTCTTCAGATGGGTACATACATCATCACCGAAGATTTCGTGTATCCTGTTGACAAACACAATCGGGAATACGGATGGGGATGGTCATTGCTGAACACACCCGAAGCACTTTATGGCAGAGACGCTTGCACCTGCAACAGAACGCCAGAAGAGTCATTCCAAAGAATGTTCGATCATCTTAAGAATATTCTGCCAAATGCAACAGAAAAGCAAATAACAAAATTGATAGGATAAAGCAGATGTAAGGATCTGCCAGTATCAGTAAAAGACATGAGAAAAGCAAGTAGAGAAATGCCTGCAGAATGGGCATACGAGATAATGGACAAGGCTCCATACATCACCGTGGCGATGACAGAGGAGGACGGCACACCATACGCTGTGCCTCTGTCTCTGGCACGTATTGATGACAAGACATTCTACTTCCACGGTGCTATGGAAGGCAAGAAACTGGATATCATCCGTAAGAATCCTAAGGTGTGGCTATCAGCCGTAACAACGTGCAAACCAACCGTTGGACCTAAGGATGGCAGCTTCACACTGGAGTTCAAGTCAGCCATGGCACAAGGTGTGGCAGAGATAGTAACAGACGAAGCAGAGAAGATAGTAGCCTTGCGTGCAATCTGTCAGCGTTTCCTGCCAAAGCACATGGATGCCTTCGACGCATCCATTGCAAGAAGTCTTGGTCGCACAGCCGTTGTTCGTATCACCCTCACAGAACCTCCTACAGGCAAACGTAAACAGTATGATAGCCATGGGGAGGAAATGAAGCATGGCAGAATGGAGTAAAATCAAATCAAATAGAATATTTTATGAAAGCATTCGGACAGAAACCGTGGATGCTCCCACAGCCGGTGCTCATCATCGGCACTTATAACGAGAATGGAGTTGCTAACGCTATGAACCGATGGAGCAGCGAGAGCAGAAGCAATGCTTGCATTGATTATGCCGAGTCGTGACAGAGGAAGACCAAAGGTCAACGCTGCTAGGGGTGGTCAGTGGGACATGAAGGAAATCATAATCTCAATGGGCAGCCACGCAACTACTGATAACTTAAAGCTCAACAATGGTGTGATATACGAAACAACTCTATAATGAATCTCAGATACATTTTTCATAGCGGTTTCTTGCTTGAAACAGAACGATGCGTCCTGATCTTTGATTATTGGATGGATCCTGCTGATGTTATGCATGAATATCTGCATACATCGAAAAGGGTGTACGTATTTGCAAGTCATTTCCATGAAGATCACTTCACAAAGGAAATCTTCAA
>JAZLKL010000029.1:0-20333 GCA_045597585.1 Bacteroidaceae bacterium
AACGAAAAGACCCATTATGGAATCCTACGAATCGGAAAAGAGCAGGAGAATCGTTTTTGATGACTCACTGCCTAAGTGGAACTATCTTATTAAGTGCTCATAGGTATGAGAAACTTTAGGAAGTTATTTTTTAATCATTACATAATTAAGAGAATAGCAAAAAAAATCGCTCATTTTCTTTGTGGTTTAAGAAAAACACAATATCTTTGCGACAGATTTGGTAACGATGTGTCATTGCGATTCATTGTGCAAGGGAATCAGGTGAAAGACCTGAACTGTTCCTGCAGCTGTAATCCACATTGTAGAGTTGGCAACGAGTCACTGCGAAAGCGGGAAGACGCCGACGTCTGTGGAAAGTCAGAATACCTGCCAAAGTCTGAGTTAAGTGAAAATATACTCCCAGGATTTGGAGTCTCATCTTATGATTACAGGTCGATTGATAGCGCTTACATAGGCGTTTCCTACTTGCGGCATCGTGCATGGTGCGCAGGAGGGCATGAATACCTTTTGCAGTCAAAGACAATAGGTAAAAGTATGAGATGTACCTTGAAAAACGGTTCTTCACACTGAGCTTTTTTCATCCGGAAGTATATGGCGTCGCCTTACCATACCAAGTCAGGCGATAGTATTCTCAGCATACAAGCTAACTCTAAAAAAGACTCCGTGAGGAGTGTAATATTCTGCATAAAATAAATAATGTTGTATTTTAGGATGGGGATTTCGGCTCTGGGCCGGATCCCTATTCCTGAAAAGAGCATCAGGCAAAGGTAATGGTAAAAAGAATTCCAAAGTCTTTCGGAACCCATTGCCTCACCATTGCCGAATGCAGAAAAAGTGTGTTGGCAACAATAAAACGCAGCACGATGCGTTATAAACAATACAAAGAAAATCTATTGCGCGCAAAAATACAACAAAACCATGAAAGTGTACACCAAAACCGGCGACAAGGGCCAGACCTCATTGGTAGGAGGACAGAGAGTATCGAAATGCTGTGAACGCTTGGAAAGCTATGGCACAGTGGACGAACTGAACTCGCATGTGGGGCTGCTGATAGCACTCGATGCCGACGATACAGACAAACAGTTCCTTACCGACATTCAGGGCAAGCTCTTTGTAGTGGGTGGCTATCTGGCTACCGACAACTCACAGCGTGAGGTGCGTAGCGGAAACATCGTTACTCCCGAGATGGTTAGTGCCGTGGAGAGCGAGATAGACCGCTTGCAGTCCATGCTTCCTCCTCTTAGGCTTTTCATCCTTCCTGGTGGTACAGTAGCCTCGTCGCAGGCACACGTATGTCGCACCGTCTGCCGACGTGCAGAGCGTT
Organism: Bacteroidaceae bacterium; assembly: GCA_045597585.1. Taxonomy (GTDB): domain Bacteria; phylum Bacteroidota; class Bacteroidia; order Bacteroidales; family Bacteroidaceae; genus Physcousia. The sequence goes on from JAZLKL010000029.1 coordinate 1,325, forward strand.
GCATCCTACGTCTGGCAGAATGTGGGGCTGAGGTTGACGAGCAAGTGCTGAGCTACGTCAATCGTCTCAGCGACTATTTCTTTGTCCTGGCTCGCAAGCTCAATGTGGATGCGGGAGTGGACGACATTGTCTGGAGAAGAAGCTAGCATCCATTCCCTTGTGCGGGGTGTCGTGTGGCAACGGATGATGGTCTTATTTGTACGTCCTGCCACTATATACCACCTTCATTATCTTCACGATATCGCTTTTTTGGATGCGGAAGGGTGGATAGGCGGGATTGTCGCTTACCAGGGTAATACTATCCTCACTTTCCGAAGTGGGGATGATATGCTTTATCATACGCTCGTTGCCACGCGTCATCACCAGATAGGTAGAGTCGGGGTTTATGCTCTCCAGACTGGAGATGGCACGCACTCCCACGATGTCACCTGGATAGATGTAAGGTTCCATGGAGTGCCCCACTACGGGGAGAAAGGCCTCTGCCCGTACGCCAGGTATGTACAACCCGGTGGAGTGACCGCCATAGCCAGGAGTCTCCACCTCGGACTGACCGCCCGTGACAAACAGATCATCGTAAAAGGGGGTTAGTTTGATACCCTGCTGAAGAGCCTCCTCCTCAGACATGCTCACGGCTTCGTTTTCAAATTCCTTATCCATCGTTCATGCTTATTTTTTCTGCAAAAATAGCAATTACTTTAGTGGATGCAAAACATATTGGCGGCTTTTTATGCTTTTTTCGCAAAAACAAGCTGCCTTTGCTTGATTCATAGAGAGAAAAAACTAATTTTGCATAATCAACTAACGTAACTAACTTAATTCTATGAAACGCCTCATACTCTTATTGTCTCTCGTTGTCAGCACAACGATGTCATGGGCCATAGACCTTACCAAGGCCACCATCGTGTACAATCCCAAAGACAAGGCTTTGGTCAGAAAGATGGCACATGTGCTGGCCGACGACATAGAACGTGTTTCGGGCATCCGACCTCTTGTGGGCAATCAGGCAGTACGAGGCGAAAAGATTGTCCTGTCAACCACCTCGTGTACAGGCTTGCACAAAGAACTTCGTGGTACATGGGAGCGGTTTGCCATCGACACAAAGGGGAATACGCTATCCATCACAGGCTCCGATGCACGAGGGCTGGCCTATGGCGTGCTGCACGTCAGCGAGGCCATCGGTGTCAATCCCTGGTATTGGTTTGCAGACGTAAAGCCTCAGTCCAGGGGCAAGTCCATACGGCAGACTATGCTTAAGGGAGAGGGAGGCGATGCGGAAGAAGAGGAGACGTTGCCTGTGGTCAACGATTACTGCGAGAATCTTGTCAGCCAGTCTCCTACCATCCAGTATCGTGGTATCTTCATCAACGATGAGGACTGGGGCTTGAAGACGTGGTCGTCGCTTAACTTCGAAAAGGAGCTGGGCGACATTGGTCCCAAGACCTACGACAAGGTGTGCGAACTCATTCTGCGCCTTAAGGGGAACATGCTGGCTCCAGCCATGCATACTTGTACGGGGGCCTTCTACAGTCATCCTGAGAGTCAGCGGGTGGCCGATGAGTGGGGCATCATGATTACTACCAGCCATTGCGAACCTCTGCTCGTCAATAATGCAGCTCCCAGCGAGTGGGACAAGGAGCGGGACGGCGAATGGAACTATGAGACGAATCGCGAAAGGATTCTGGAGAAGTTTGACAATCGTCTGCGTGAGACGGCTCAATACCACAACATCTATACCACCGGCATGCGTGGATTGCACGATGAGGCTATGAAGGGGAGTCTTGACAATGGCGATAGGGCTCGTACCCTTGAGAAGGTGTTTGCCGATCAGCGTGCCATTCTGGAGAAGTACAAGGCTCAAAAGGCCAGTAACATTCCCCAGATATTCGTTCCCTACAAGGAGACGCTCGACATCTATGATGCCGGACTCCGTGTGCCCGACGACATCACCTTGGTTTGGCCCGACGACAACTATGGCTACATGAAGCGTGTGAGCAACAGTCTTGAGCAGAAGCGTGGCGGACGTAGTGGGGTGTACTATCACCTCAGTTATCTGGGAACGCCGCACGACAATCTGTGGATTCCCTCCACTGCTCCCATGCTGATGTACGAGGAGTTGCTGAAGGCTTATCAGGCTGGGGCTGACCGTTACTGGCTGCTTAATGTGGGCGACATCAAGCCTTTGGAGGTAGAGACGCAGATGTTCTTCGATATGGCTTACGACTTCAGGCGTTTCAACTACGACAACGCCAATACCTATCAGGCAGAATGGCTGGCTAAGGTATTCGGCACTTCGCATCAGCAGGAGTTCCAGTTCATTCTCGACAACTATTACCGTTTGGCATGGGATCGCAAGCCTGAGTTCATGGGGTATGAGATAGAGTGGGACAATCGGGAGAATGAGCGACTGCACGATACGGACTTCTCCTTCAGTACGGGGACGGCTCAGAAGCGACTGGTGGACTATCAGCACATTTGCCAAGCCTACACCGATGTGGAGGAGTCGGTGCCGCAATCATTGCGTCCTGCCCTCTTCGAAATGCTGGGATACTCGGTGCTCTCTGCTTACCAGATTAACCGTAAATATCTGTATGCACAGGCAAATCACGAAACTGGAAGTGCCCTTTATGCCCGTGAGGCTCGTAAGGCGCACGAAGAGATTGAACGCCTGCTGCAGCAATACAACACACAGTTGGATGGCAAATGGAACCAGATGATGTCGGAAGTTCCTCCCGGTTTCGTGGCAAAATATCAGATGATGCCTGAACTCGTGGACGAACCTACCGATCATTTCCGTCTGCCTGCCTCACAACTTCATCCAGAACTTACGCATAAGATTGAGCTTTCTTCGCTGGCTGACGTTGTGGGACGAACCCCTGATTTCAGACTGTTGCAAGGCATTGGCACGGATTGGCTGGCACTACAGATGGGAGATCCACTCAACGAGCATGCCAAAGGTTCGATAGACATTGACATCCCTGCAGAGACGTTTCATCATACAGGCGACTCTATCAAGGTGTGCCTGTCTGTGCTTCCCATGTGGCCTGTGGCTGCCGACAAGAGCAACCGCATTAAGATCTGCGTAGATGGTGGAACTCCCGTTGTGTTCGAAAACGTATTCAAGGAATGGAGCATGGAATGGAAGGTTCAGGTGCTGGAGAACCGTAAGGAATTTGTGGCCACCCTTCCACTCGACAAATCGCGCCAACAGCACACCCTTACTCTCACCATCGTCGATCCAGGGCAGATTGTGCAGAAAATAACATATTGCAGCTTTTAATTAACTTCTATATTCTCATTCCACTAAATTTTTATCGGAAAATGTTCATAAAATGGTAACGTAAAAAGAAAAGCAGCTTTTACGCCATGTAAATTATCCTTTACAAGAAAAAACGTAATTATGCCACGAAACAAGCGTTTTTGGGGCATAATACATAAAAAAAGGCATCGGGAATATATCGGGAATATATCGGGTTGGTATCGGGAAGACTTCGAGACATAGAGAAGAAGAGTGGTAAATGTTTACAAAAGAAGTTCCTAACAAACGCAACGAGAATAGAGAGTGCAAGATTGTCTTTGGAGATATTTGCAGAGATGCTTTTCAAGATATTCACTTTGCTTAGAATTACATATACTAACATGCTGTGACTATCAATCGTATAATTTGTTATTATTGATTATTGCGCAAAAGTTGGTTCCGGGTCCGTTTGGAGTCAGTACTTTGATTGTTTGTTGTATGTATGGTTGAATAGCGATGAAGTCGTTGTTTTTCATGGAAATGACGAGCATTATACAAATATTCCATGATTTTTTCCGAAGAATGCTTTGCGGATATAATCTTTTTCTTTAACTTTGCCACTGTCATGTGGAGCATGGTGCACTTTGATGTGTTCCTGGACAGCCACAATGACCAAGAAGGCGTTCCACGCTTTTATCCTTTGCATCGAAATCGGCAAAATTTCACAACTGAAGGATGAAGGTAGTTCGGTACGCCCGTACTGAGTATATGTATGTGCATACAGCTCCGCGCTGATGCAGCTGCTATACTTTCAGCGCGGGGTGTATTGTACTCAGTTCATTTCAGTTATGGTGTTTGCCGATACCAGATGCAAGATGAGCAAGGACATTATCCCTGCGTTTTTCTTGTATATATGTTTAATCCAAAAGGCCAATACATGGGGGTATGTAGGCAATAGATGTATTTATGCCTAACAGAAGTGACAGATTAGAGCCAAGAAGTATTCGTGAAAATTACCATGGAACTAATCGGTATTATATTCTTGGAAGTAAATGTAGAGAGGTGATAGTATGTAAGTACATGGATTTGGAAACGGCAGAAAAATGTTTGGAAAATGGAACTATTCGTTTCATTGAACCCAAAAGTTGGAAAGACCCTTATGAAAAACTGTTTTATTGTGCTAACTACAAAAAAGAGTTGGGATGGAAAAAAAACATGCCAACACTATTGGCCACATGCATAACACCAACCACATCTTGCGAAGCTGCTTGGAAAGTTTATACGTATGGAGAGTCAGAAGGAAAGAAGGGGCTCTGCACTCAATTCGTCTTTGATTTTGAAGCACTAAGAAAGGAACTGCTGGCAAACATTCCATCTGGTTTAAAAATGTATGAGGGCGAGGTTACATATAGGCAGACTTCTACAATAAAAAAGCTAAGGACAAAAAAAACGGATCTATTCAAGCGGTTCTTTTCTTCCGAGCTTAACATAGAAACCAGTTTATCGCTAATGCTAATAAAAAGACCTGCGTACAGGTACGAAAATGAAATACGGCTATTCTTGTATACTGAAAATGAAAGTTACCAATTTGGAAAGAATAACCAATGTGAATATGTTGACATAAAGATAGATTTTGCTAAATGTTTAAAAAAAATAGTTGTTGACGAAAAAGCTACTAAAGAGCAATTGTCGATAATAAGCAATCTCGCTAAAGAGCTTAAAATTAAAACTATTGGACATAGGTTGTATAACGAAGTACCATCATCATGTTTTTTAGATCCAAAAACAGAATGCAAAAAAGGCTAAAAGATCACAATAAATATGTAACAAGATCCTTAATACGTATCAATCAATAAATACCAACCAATATTATTACAATTATGAGAAATATCGTTAAACTGTTTTTTACGTTGGTTTTCGTTTTGAACACCAATGCGGTTCGTTCAGCTTCTCCCACTTACGATTTTATCGTAGATGGCATTTATTATCACATTATTTCGGAAGAAGCACGTACAGTAGGAGTAACTGCCGGTCCAGATGCTAATACGACTTACTACAAAGGAGATATTAGCATTCCTGAATCAGTAACATACAACCAAAAGACTTATGAGGTAACAACAATGCTTGTAGAAGCAATGTATAGAAGCAGCGTGAATACATTAAGAATCCCAAAAACAGTTACAAAAGTAGAAGGTCTCGGTATGCGAGCCTCTACAATTGTATTTGAGGAAACAACCACCCCGATACATTTAAAAAATAATTCCACTCTTAGGAGTGAGAAAGAATTAATCATAAACCGTCCTATCGTATATGACGATAAAGAAACGACATGGAGTTCTTCTTATTCCAATTCATCACTAGAGAAAATAACGTTTGGAAAAAATGTAAAGTCGCTTGCAGATTCTGAATTTAGTAAATGTCAAAAACTAAAGACTGTTATTATTGAGGGAAACTCTATAGCCATTGGGAAGAAAACCTTTTATGATTGCTTGAACTTAAAGGATATTGATTTTAGCAAAATCTCAAGAATTGGAGAATATGCATTTTATGAATGTAACTCCATAGAGAATGTTGATGCTACAATCCTGACAGAAATAGGAGAATACGCTTTCGGACAATCTAAAGGTATAAAAACCGTCACCATGCCAGCTGTGGAATCAATAGGAGATTATGCATTTGTTGGCTGTGAGAACTTGACAAGTGCATGGTTACCTACTTGCCTTAAGGAAATAGGAGAATATCCATTTGGGTTTACAAATATCACAGAGTTCAACTACCCAGATGGATGTCAATTTAAAGGTGGTTATACTTTTATGGAAGTAGCAAAATCATTAACCGATATATATATAGGTAACGGATTCGAAAATATTCCTGGTGGTCGCATTGGTGGTGGATATAAGGAAAATGTTCCATTGTACAAAAACCTTTACTTGTTTTCGCCAAAAATGGACTATGATGCAGGAAGTGTAAATCCCAAATATGTATATTGTGCATACCCAGATAATTACGCAAACATTTTTCCAAATGCAATCCGCAGTAAATTGGTTGACATAGAAGATACAGAATACGAATACACAGGAAAAACGCCCGAGTTTATATACCGCTCAAACATTCCTGGATTCGACATCACTTTTGAAAACAACCCTATTCATGCATCGGCAGGACGTCATGTAGGGAGCGTAAAAACCACTTTTACAAAGAATTATTGGACAACTTCATGCGACATACCATATAGCTATACTATAAAGAAAGCGCCTCTGACGGTATATGTTAGCTCATGTGTGAAAAAATACGGTGAAAAAAATCCTGAATTCAAAATTGAATACATAGGATTTAAGAATGGTGAAAATGAAGATGTCCTTACAACAAAGCCTACAGTTCTCACTTCGGTTGTTGGCAATACTACCCCTGGCACATATCCAATATATATTGCCGGCGCCAGTGCCCAAAATTATGAAATAACTTATCTGCAAGGTGTTTTCACAGTTGAAAAGCTAACTCAAAACATAAATTGGTCACAAAATTTCAACACAACTTATGTTGATGATAAAATTGAGTTAAAAGCAACCTCATCATCAGGAAACCAAGTGCAGTATTCTGTGTCAGACAATAATATAGCCACAGTTATCTATGAATCTGGCAAATACTATCTGCTTTGCATGCAACCTGGAACGGTTAAACTATATGCAAATGAAGATGGAAATGAGTATTATGATCCAGCAAAACAGACAGAGAAAGCTGTGATAGTCAAGTCTAAAGTGGCAACAGCTATTAATTTAAATACACAGAAAATAGCCATTAACAAAGGTGGAAGTTATCAGTTGAAAGCAACATTAACTCCCGCTGACGTTGATAATAATAAAATCATTTGGAGTAGTTCAGATGAAAAGGTAGTAACTGTTGATAAGAATGGAAAGGTAACTGCTGTCAATGTGGGTGAAGCTGTTGTCACTGGCACTCCAGATAGTAATCATAGCATAAAGGCAGAGTGCAAAGTGGTTGTTAATCAGCCGGTGACTGAATTGACGATAGATTGTTCGACAATTACAATATACCAAATAGGAGGAACCGCTCAACTAACCGCAAATATTGTTCCAATAGATGCGGTTAATAAGAAGGTAATATGGAAAAGCATGACTCCATCTATTTGCAGTATTACAGAAAACGGAGTTGTAACAGCAATTGGTTCGGGTACTGCTATAGTAACCGCAACGTCTGATGACGGTGGATTTACTGCATATTGTATTGTGACTGTTAAGAATACAGGTGCAGAGATTATTGATGGATATACATTTGAAAATCAAGCAGAAACCGAGTGTAAGAAAATATCATATTCACGTTCTTATAGCAACACTCAATGGCAATCACTTTATATACCATTCAGTATAAAGTATGAAGATTGGAAAAATGATTTTGAATTGGCTCGCATCAATGACGTACATCAATTCGACTATGATGAGGATGGAGAAATTGATTTGACAGAACTTGAGGCAATAAAAATCAAAACAGGTTATACAGAACCCAACACTCCTTATTTAATCAAAGCAAAAAATACAGGAAACAAGACAACTACATCAACAAACGAGATTCTATATAAAACGGAAGAGAATACCTTTGATGTAACAAGCTGGAACACTAAGTTCTGCTTTACGGGTACCTATAAAACCATTACAGGAACAGACATGATGGCAAATGGCTATTATGCTATGGGAGGTGGTACGTTGAAGCAAGCAGCTTCTGCAAGCAGCGATTTACAGCCTTTCCGCTGGTATATGAGTGTGACCGACCGTAATGGCAATCCTAAAGCGGTGAATGAGGTGAAGATTATGGTCTTTGATGACGAGTGGGATGCTGACAACGTAGAACTGACGACAAACGATAAGCAGGAGGCGGAGATGTATGACCTTAGCGGCCGCAAGGTGAAGAATGCCACCAAGGGCATCTACATCAAGAATGGCAAGAAAGTACTCGTTAAGTAAAAGCGTATGATTATGAGAAAGTTTCTTTTTATTATACTTATGGCTATTGGGCTGCCCATTCATGCAGAATGGCGATGGGTTGGCGACACGAATGGCGATAATGCACTCACCATTGCTGACGTTGACGAACTCATGAAGATGATTATTGGCATAAAAGATGTGCCCAAAGAAATCACACTAATAGACACGAATGGTGACAAGAAGGTTAGTCTATGCGATGTAACGACCCTCATCGACATGCTGCTGAATCCTGCCAAGCGCAAGAAGGTGTGGATGCCTGAGATGATTCCCGTGGATGATGAAAAAGGCAGCTTCGACGTAAAGCAAGAGGTATTCTTTGAAGACGAGCCTATCGACTCATTACCGATAAGGCAGGTCAAGAACAAATAAACGTGATGGGGTGGAAAAAGCACCCCCATCGTGTAGAGTGCTTTCAGATAAAAACAAAAAGAAGGGTGTGCAGGTGTGATGTCTGTATGCCCTTCTTGCTAATAGATATATGAGCTGTTTGTGTGAAGAAAATGAGTGAATTAGTGATAATTAAGGCAAAAACACCTACATGTGCACTCCCACCAGACAGATGTAGGCGCAAAGCTCTGCCATGATGAAAGTGGCTCCGCAACAATCGCCCGTGTAACCCTCGATGCGACGTCGCATCAGTCGAAACAGCAAACCGCAAAGCAGAGCGGGGATGAGCATGGGTACTAACCACAGCGAGGTACTCGAAAAGTGCCAGTTGAACGAGGCAGGAGCTACCACGATGGTTGTCATCACCACCACGATAAAGGGAAAGATTCCCAATACGAGACTCAGCAGTTTCTCTGACGTTGTGGTGCGCGTGTACACGATGCGCGACTTGGCTTCACTTTCTTTCCTGGCATAGGGAAGGAAATACACGATGGTGCTGGCCAGATACTTGCAGAAGGCATCCACCACGATCATAATCCAGGGGGTAATGCCCGTGGCAAGGAGTGTGGTCAGTGTTTGCCACAAGATGAGGTAGTAGAGTATCAGGCCTAACACTCCATAGGTGCCAATATGCGAGTCTTTCATGATTTCGAGCGTACGGTCCTTGGAAGTGCCTCCACCAAAACCATCGCAGAAATCGGCAAAGCCGTCTTCGTGAAGTCCGCCTGTCAGTAAGAGACGTGCCACCAGCGTCAGCGTCACGCTGATGCCCAACGGAAGCATGCACGAAGCCAGCAGGAATGTGAGCACCATCACCAGTCCTGTCAGCCATCCTGCCAGAGGCCAGAAGGGCACTACGCGCTCGTAGCTGCCCTTGTCGGGACTGCATACGCGCCACAAGGGCAGACGGGTGAAGAAGATGAGGGTGGCAAAGACCCTGTTAAAAATACTTGGTGATTTCTGCATGAGCAAAATTGTCCATTTCGTTAATCATGTTCACGGCCGACTGCACGATGGGGAATGCACAGATGGCACCAGTTCCCTCACCCAGTCGCAATCCCAGATGTAGCAAAGGCTCTGCCCCCATGGCGTCAAGTATCAGCTTATGGCCACCCTCGTCGCCACAATGACCAAACACAGCAAAATCCTTCACTTCTGGACGCATCTTCATGGCCACCAGCATACATGCCGTCATGATGAACCCATCCACAAGGATAATCATTCTGTGCTCTGCGGCACGCAGCATGGCTCCTGTGGCACATGCCATCTCGTAGCCCATGAAGTAGGCAGCCGTCTTTTCCACCAAGTCCTCAGTCTCACCGGCTGCTCTGAAGTTGTCCACACTCTGCTTCAGCACCTCGTACTTGTGGCGCACACCCTCGCTGGGCAAACCGCTGCCAGCTCCCACACACTTTTCGAGTGGGATGTGGAGCAGTAGGTGCATCAGTACGCTTGAAGGAGAGGTGTTGGCAATGCCCATCTCGCCCAGACTGATGATGTTGCAGCCTTCAGCGTGGCACTTGTCCACCATCTCTGCACCAATGTCCAGGGCACGCTTCCACTCATCCTTCGTCATGGCGGCCTCGTGCAGGAAGTTGCGTGTGCCATGAGCTATCTTGCGGGGGATGATGTGGCTGTGCTGCACGGGGTCGAAGTCATAGTCCACGCCTGCATCCACCACCAGCAGCTTGAAGCCATGCTGACGGCAGAACATGTTCACGCCACCGCCTCCCTTGCCGTAGTTGATCATCTGTTGCCACGTCACTTCACGAGGTGAGAACGAAACGCCCTCCCTCTCTATGCCATGGTCGCTGCCAAATAGAATGTGGCAGGGATGCTGCAGATGTGGGGTAAGCGTCTGCTGTATGAGTCCAATCTGCAGGGCAAGCGTCTCCAGTCTGCCCAACGAACCCTTGGGCTTGTTCAGATTGTCGATCTTATTTTGTAGTTGATTTCTTAATTCGCCTTTCATAGTTTCTTCTTGTCGGAATTACTTAGTAATTAAAGTTTCATCCACCTTGGTGGTGGGTTGCTTCATTACTTATGCAAAGGTACGAATAAGTGAGTGAAAAACAAAATTATTTTCGCTTTTTTCCTGTGCAGGAACGACATGTGTTTTAGAAACCATCGATGAACTGCTTCAGAGAGATGGTTGCGTCCTTGAGTCCGAGCTTTTCCTTGAACATGTATTTCTTTTGTTTTACCGACCTGTCGTTGATGCAATACACGTTCATCAGGTCCTTGGTGTTAAGTCCCAGGCGTAAGAGCATGCAGAAGCGGATGTCCTTTATGCTGAGCTGTGGGAATGCCTTGCTGATGCGTTCCACGAAGAGGTTGTCCACCCCATTGAGAAACACCTCGATGTCCTTCCACTCTGCCTCGCTGATCACAATGCGCTTCTCCTCATCGCGTCCGTCTTCTATTCGCCCCACTACTTCGAGCTTGTTTTGCAGATGTCGTCGCATGATGGATAGCTGCAGGTCACGGGTTGAAATCTCCTGCCTATGGCGTTCCTCCTCTATTTGCAATTCCATGCGGTGAGCCTGGTCCTTCAGCTCTGCCTCGTGGCGTGCCTGTGCCTCCTGTAGTTCCAGTTGGTGCTTATGGCGCTCTTGTGCCAGCATGGCTTTGCGCTTTACGTTACGTCGGTAGAGCAGATAGAAGATGATGAGTGACACTATCACAATGGTACTGATGATGAGGCTGAAGTGGAGTTCCATGGAGCGTTTCTCTGCTTCGTTTGCATGTCTCAGCGCCTCAACCTCCTGTTGCAATGCCTCTTCGTAATAGTCGTGTCTCAGGGCCAGCACGTTATGGTAGAGAACATCCTTACTGTTGATGGCAGAGTCGGCATAGGTCATCACGCCATAGATGTCGTTCGATGCATACGATAGTTTTTGCAGCTCACGGAACACCACCTCTTTCATTTCCTCTGAGTCGGTCTGGCGCAGGATGTCCTGAAACGTTCTTTCAGCCTTGTCGATGGAATCGGATTGGATGAGCGACAGGGCGTATATGAGTTGTTGCTGGTCGTTGTGGCCAGATTGCTGCATCGACAGGCGTGAGTAGTGCAGGGCGCTGTCGGCCACGTTCTCGTTCAGGAAGGTGGTGGCTATGCTCTGGTACACCGAACCCAACAATTGTGCGTCGCCCAGGCGCTTGGCTTCAGGGAGTGCACGGTTCAGGTATTCGTGACTTTGTTCGTAGTCGTCGGTGTACCAGTTGCTTTCTGCTACCACCATCAACAGGCACACGTGGTTGTGCAGGTTCTCGCTGTCGTGTGCTTCGATGAGAGCTACACCTTCCTCGCCCAGGCGAATGGCTTCGGTGGGATTGCTTTGCACGATAGAGCGAGCCAGCATCTCGCGTGCCATGTAGGCTATACGGTGGTCGCTGCTTTCGTCGGCTGCACGGATGGCTTTGTTGTAGCAGTCCTCCGACTCTTTGGTGCTGTCGTTTAGCATGTAGTAGTTGCCCATGTAAAACATACATTGGTCATAGTGCTCGTCCTCGACGTGGTGGACGTAGTAGTCGTAGGCTATTCCGATAAGCGAATCGTTGTCAACGTCCATTCCGCTCTTGTCTTGTGCCATGTAGTATAACAAGGAGTGTCGTGCCTGCAGGCCGGTGGGCATGACCGTCCTGTTGCAATCGCTTAATAATGCCAGGGCGCTGTCGGGGTGCTCGTCAATCATGGCTTCCGCTTTATCGACGATGTGCTGGTAGTCTTCCTTGCACGACAGTACGGCAAGAATCATGATGCCTGTAAATATCAGTTTCTTCATGGGCTTTTTTGTTTTTATGCACAAAGGTACACATTATTTGCTTCTCTGACAAGCCATTTGACCGATTTAGACGAAAATACATACCTTTGCTTTTGCTGTTAAATCTTTATATCATTCATATCTTTAGTTTGTTGTGCTGATTTTTGCTTATTCTGTTTTGACTACCTGTTTTTAGTGCTATTATGTACATTGATATGTGTTTTTATGTGTCGGTGGGTGATGAAAATGTTATATTAAAAATATAAAGTTTCTTAAAATGGGATGCAGTACAAATATAATTTGTATCTTTGCATCTGCAAAAACAAAAAGCATCCCAATAAAACAATGAGTACAGTTATTTATCCGTCTCCAATCTTTGGTCCCATACACAGCAGACGATTGGGTGTGTCACTTGGCATTAACCTTTTACCCTCCGATGGTAAGGTGTGCTCGTTCGACTGCATCTATTGTGAGTGTGGCTACAATGCTGCGCATCGTGCTCATCTTCCTTTGCCCACTGTGCAGGAGGTGAAGGATGCGCTTGAGGCTTGCTTGCAGGACATGCAGCAGAACGGTCCTCGTCCCGATGTACTCACCTTTGCTGGGAACGGAGAACCCACCGTGCATCCTCAGTTTGCTGAGATTGCGAGGGAGGTGGCTTTCCTGCGCGATAAGTATTTCCCCCAGGCCAAGCTGAGCATCCTGAGCAATGCCACCCGCATCACCAAGGCGGAGGTTCGTGAGGCGCTTGCCTTGTTTGACAATCCCATCATGAAGCTCGACACGGTTTCTGCTGACTATATTGCCAAGGTGGATCGCCCTTGCGGTCACTATGACGTGGAGGAGCAGATTGAGTGGCTGTGCAAGATGCACGACCGTATTATCATTCAGACCATGTTTATGGAAGGCGAGCACGAAGGTAAGGATGTGAACAACTGTACGGAGGAGTTTGTGGCTCCATGGCTTGAGGCTATTCAGCGAATACAGCCCCGGATGGTGATGATCTATACGGTGGACAGAGAGACGCCCTCGCCCTTGCTGCGAAAGGCAAGCCGTGAGACGCTGGATGCCATCCGCGATAGGGTAGAGGCTTTGGGTATATCTTGCTCGGCAAGCTACTGATTGCCTCGAAGGTTGTATATTCGAAGGATGTATAAAAGAAAATGAAAAAAAGTATATTCGGCATATTATTGATGGTGGAGGGAGCATTCGTGTTCCTTGCCTTTCTGGTGTCGCTTTATTATCATTTCATGCACGACGAAGACGACTGGCAGAGTCTTGGCATTACCACCTTGGCTTGCTTTGCCGTGGGTGGTCTTTCCAAGTTGATGGTAGGCAAGAAAGGTGCAAAGCGACTTTCCAGGGCCGACAGCTTTCTCATTGTGGCTCTTTCGTGGGTGGTGTTCTCGCTGGTGGGAATGTTGCCTTACATACTGTATCTCGATTTGGATGTGGCAAGTGCCTTTTTTGAGGCCATGAGTGGTTTTACGACCACGGGAGCCACCGTGTTGAGTGGGTTGGACGATATGCCTCATGGCATCCTCTTTTGGCGATGCCTGACACAGTGGATGGGTGGATTGGGCATCGTGGTATTCTCGTTTGCCTTGATTCCGGTGTACGACTTGAAGAACAGCAATGTCTTTGCTGCCGAGGTGACGGGTATCGGACTCGATCGTTTGCGTCCCAAGATTGGCAGTACGGCTCGCCGTCTGCTTATCATCTACCTCGTGCTTACGGCATTGTGCGCTTTGGCTTACTGGATTTTCTCTATGGGCTTGTTTGATGCGGTGTGCCATGCACTTACCACGATAGCCACGGGTGGTTTCAGTACGCACGACAAGAGTATTGCTTTCTTTGGCAGTGGTGCCATAGAGTATGTGGCAAGTGTCTTTATGGTATTGGCCAGCGTCAACTTCTCGCTTTACTACTATATGGTTATTCGCCGTCCCAGAGTGTTGTGGAAGAACGAGGAATTGCGTGCTTTCATCGGCATTTGGGCAGGTTCAATAGTGGTGTTTGTACTCTTGTTCTACTTTGCTCCCACGCCCATGTCTGCCTATGGTACGCTTCCTACCACGGCCGAGGAGTCTATACGAACGTCTCTGTTCCATGTCAGCACGGTGATGTCGAGCACCGGTTTTGCAGGCGAGTATTGCGACTATGTGGCTTGGGGCGATTCGTTCTGGATGCCTACTGTGGTCATCATGGCCATTGGTGCTTGTGCAGGCAGTACGGCGGGTGGCATCAAGGTTATCCGCATTCTGGTGTGCGCTAAGAGTGTAGTCAAGGAGTTTGTGTTGCAGATACATCCTCGTACGGTACGCAGCATCCGCATATCGGGTCAGGTGGTGGGCGACGATCGTGTGCGTCGAGCCTTGGCATTCATCTTTATCTACCTGCTTATGGTGGTGGCTGGTATGGTGGTGTTTACTTTCTTCGGCCTGGATGTGGATACGAGCATCGGAAGCTGTGTGTCTATGCTGAGCAATATTGGTCCGGGTACAGGTATGTGTGGTCCTACTTCCAACTTCATGCACGTACACGAGACTTCAAAGTGGCTGATGAGCTTCTATATGCTTGTGGGTCGTCTCGAAATCTATCCTGTGTTGTTCCTCTTTATGCCTTCGTTCTGGAAGGAGAGGACATAAGTCATCTTGTTCATGGTTTACAATTCATAAAGTGGTGAAGCGACTGTTACTTATATATCTGATGAGTCTGGTGAGTGTTTGCGTATGGGCACAAACCAAGGACGATAACCCTATCGACCTCAATCTGTTGATGGAGAAGAAGATGAGTAGGGAGCAGATAGAGTCTGGCAGTATGATAAGCCTTCAGTTTTACCGCTACAAGGAGCCCGAGATATACGAGGGTGAGGAAATGTGGGTGTATCTGATGCCCGAATTACCCGTGTACCCACCCATGGTGTTTAAGAGTGAGAAGCAGCGTCAGAAGTGGAACAAGATGGTGAACAATGTGAAGAAGACCCTTCCCATTGCCCAGAGAGCCAAGCGCATTATCAACGAGACGTATGCCATGCTGGAGCTGTTGCCCGACAAGAAGAGCAAGGATGCCCATATCAAGGCCGTGGAGCGCGACATTAAGGAGCAGTTTACGCCCGAGATGAAGAAGCTGACGTTCTCGCAGGGCAAGCTGCTGATCAAGCTGGTTGACCGTGAGTGCCACCAGTCTTCCTATGAGATTGTGCAGGCTTTCCTCGGACCTACGCGTGCAGCCTTCTATCAGGTCTTTGCATGGACTTTTGGTGCAAGTCTGAAAAAGAATTATCGTCCTGACGATGATGACAAACTGGTGGAGCGTATCGTGCAACAGATAGAGACGGGACAGTTGTAGTGGTTATAAGGTTTCACCTTCATTCTTCATTCTCATAGTCAATGGATACAATTAAGAAAATATGGCATTATATTTGTCTTCCCTTCAATTTGTTGGGGAAGGCAGTTTCCTGGCTGCTTATCTTGCCTATACGCTTCTATCAAAAGTGTATCTCTCCTCTTACCCCGTCGGCATGTCGTTTTACGCCTACGTGTAGTCAGTATGCGGTTGAGGCGCTTCGCAAGCACGGACCTATTAAAGGACTCTTACTGGCTATCTGGCGCATTCTGCGTTGCAATCCTTGGGGAGGTAGCGGTTATGACCCTGTACCTTGAATTCGTCGGACAAAGGTATTGTCTTTTTTGACTCCTTTATCTCCTTTGACTTATCTCTTCGCCGATTCTCAGCAAGAGTTTCTTCATTTTGCTTTGTATGGTGGAAGTCTCAAACAAATCATCGCTGAGCCAGATAAAGGCGATGACAAGTGACTGCTGTGGCAGCTTGTCTGTGAGCAAGTGCTTGTTGAGTCGGTAGGCCTCTCGCAGCTGGCGTTTTACGCGGTTGCGGTCAACGGCATGCTTGAAGTGACGCTTCGAAACGGACATCATCACTTGTACCAGAGGTGTGGTGGCTGGTGTGGTGGGCAGTACGGGTGTGCTTCCATCGCCTGGGGCTGGAGCCTGAGCTATGGGCATAAAGACAGCCCTAATCGGATAGGCGGACAAGGATTTATGTCCACCTTCGAATAGGGCTTCTATGAGTTTCTTGCTGCACAGACGCTCCGATTTGGGGAAATGGCAGCCGTTCATGTTTCTGCTTGCTTGTAGGGGTAAACTATAGGGGGTAGTCCCTTATGCGTTTACCTTCTTGATATAATCGTCAATGGCAGCTGTGATGCTGGGGTATTCGGGCGAGGGAGCCTCTACGTTGACGGTGAGGTTAGCCTCCTTGGCTGCCTTGGCTGTGGCAGGACCCAGGGTGGCAATGGCAATGTCCTTCTGCTCGAAGTTGGGGAAGTTCTTCTTCAGCGAGGTGATTCCGCTTGGGCTGAAGAACACGAGCATATCGTAGTCGAACGCCTCGCCCTCGGCGAAGTCGTTGCTCACGGTGCGATACATCACACACTCTGCATGATGCAGATTCTTTGAGTCCATCATCTGGCTGATCTCGTCGCTGTGCACGTCGCTCAGGGGAATGAGATAACGCTCGGTCTTGTGCTTGACCATCGAAGGGAGCACGTCGTTAATCTTGCCGGTAGCACCAAAGAACACCTTGCGCTTGCGATACTGCACATACTTCTGGATGTAGAGCGCTACGGTCTCGGTAATGCAGAAATACTTCATGTCCTCGGGCACGGTGATGCGCATCTCCTTGCAGAGGTTGAAGAAATGATCGATGGCATGGCGGCTGGTGAAGACAATGGCAGTATAGTCGAGCACGTTGATGTGCTGCTGACGAAACTCTTTGGCGGTGAGGCCCTCCACTTTGATGAACGGACGGAACACAACCTCTACCCCGTGCCGGGTAGCGATGTCGAAATAGGGTGATTTCGGTGAGGCGGGCTGGGGCTGTGAAACCAGAATCTTCTTAATCATACCTTAAAAACTTTGTCCTAATTATTTTGCAATTAACTCCGTGTTGAA
This sequence comes from Bacteroidaceae bacterium, assembly GCA_045597585.1. Lineage (GTDB taxonomy): Bacteria > Bacteroidota > Bacteroidia > Bacteroidales > Bacteroidaceae > Physcousia. Next base: position 18,684 of record JAZLKL010000029.1, read on the forward strand.
AACCATGAAGAATTTCCATAAGAGTAGAATTGGCATTATTTCAAGCATGCAAAGGTACGCAAATAAATGGAATAAACCATATATTTTGTGAAAAAAGATGCGATATGTGTGGTAAAGTAGGCAAATGCGTATGAAAGCAAACGTTAGTACGGCAATTTTTCCTATCGTGTCGAAGTCAAAGTCTTGGTTGAGCATGAGTAGGATGATGGGGTGGAATAGCAGGCTTTCCAGACTTGTCAGGAAGGCGAAGCCATTTGTCCATGTCCGTTTTTTTGATTTGCTGAAGAATATCCAGTTGATGAATTTGTACATCAGCCAGCGTGCCAGGTAGTAGGTGATGAAGATGCCGATGCATAATGCCATTGTCAGGAGTGGCGAATGCAGTCCGGCCTGCAGGTCGTACTTGTGCGATGTGACCGCAAACAGCGCCAGTCCGTTGCTGATGCCGAGCACGCCAGCCATGATGAATGGGGTGAGTGTCTCAAAGGTGGTCTTGATCTTCTTCTGCTCTTTTTGGTTGTTGGTGGGCATGAAGAAGTCGCGGGCTTGTGCCTTGATATACTTGCGCGACCATGCCAGCGTGGCTATCAGTATGAGGAAGCAAGTGAGCAGCAATCCCGAGAACCAGTTATCGCGTGCGTAATTATAAGGTATTTGTACGCCATACAGTTCATCGGCGTTGTAGAGCGAGTGAGGCGTGGCTATGGTGTCGCCCCATCGGGTAACGGGCCATGGGGTGCGTTCCCACATCGAGTCGGGCATCCAGGGCTTCATGTCGTGCATCATGTCGATGGTGGTGCTGACCACAGGGGGCGTGTCATCCGGACTCATATAGTAGTAGTCGGTTGCCACGTTCATCCTGGACCTTGCCACGGTGTCGGCTGCCACTTGTGCCGGCACAGGCTTGGGCACAGAGGCACTGCTTGCCGTGTCGGTTACCGATATGATGCTGTCATTCTGGTTCATATAGCTGCAAAACGTCGCACGTTACTGTCCCATTCCGGGGTGTTGAGCAGCATCTCTATGGCCTCCTCGGCATTGTGTGCCACTTGCCAGATGGAGAGGTGCTGCTTGCGCATGAAGTTGTATTCGGCCGAGCGTTCCAACATTTGTATGAGCGGATCGTAGTAGCCGTTGACGTTCAGTATCACAATGGGGTGAAAGTAAAGTCCCAGTTGTTTCCATGTGATGACCTCCAGCAGTTCCTCCATGGTGCCGCATCCGCCAGGCAGGGCCACGCATCCGTCGTTCATGTCGGCAATGGTCTGCTTGCGGGTGTGCATGTCGGGCGTTTCTATGAGTTGGGTCATGCCCTTGTGATGCCAGTCCTGTTCAATCATGAATGTGGGTATGACGCCGATGGCTTCGCCGCCAGCCTCCATGCAGGCATCGGTTGTTGCCTGCATCAGTCCCATGTTGCCAGCCCCGTTTACCAGTCGCATGCCGTGCTGGGCAAGGGCGCGTCCCAACTGGCGGGCAGCCTCAAAGAATGCTTCGTCTATCTGGGTGCTCGAGGCTGCGTAAACTGCTATCGTTTTCATTCGCGTATATTATTTATTCAACTTTCGCAAGCTTCGCATGCTTCAGTTTTAGGGAGTTAAAGAATATCAGGGTGTTAAAGGAGTTAAAGACGAATGTCTTGCTCCTTGA
>JAZLKL010000030.1:0-3120 GCA_045597585.1 Bacteroidaceae bacterium
AATTATGAAGAAAAGCTTATCCTTTCTTGGAGCATTGACCGCTATGCTGGTGCTGCCGACAACGATGCGGGCACAGGATTGTCCTGTTGATGGTCATCGTACAATCTACTATCGGGACATTGCGCCTACGTGCCTTGCCCCTGGTTACAACGAAATGTACTACTGCTACGACCATGAAGAGTACTTCACCTACGAGACTCATCAGAAGACCACCTTTGCCGAGCAGCGTCTGGAGCCTCTTGGTCATGATTGGGTGAACGGCGAATGCAACCGTTGCCATGCCAAGACCGAGATTCGCGAACTGAACAAGGATGTCTATAGCAGTTACTTCGTGCAGGTGGCAGTGAGCGGAGGCAAGTACTATGCCATGGGTGTCAACCCCGTTGAGGATGGTCTTGAGGCAATCGAACTGCCTGCTCCTGAAGATGGCTATCTGCGTGCCGACATCAGTCGCCTGGCTGTGATTGAGCGTGATGTGGATTTCTCCCTGCTCATGGATCACAACGCTGCTCCACGATTCTATTACCACAAGTTCCGTATGATGTACTACGACTACGAGAACAACATCTACCGCGAAGGTATTCAGATAGGTATTGGTTGGGGACCTCTTGGCAACCGTCTCTACGACCAGACATCAAGCGAATGGAATGGAGACCGAGATGTACAGAGCCAAGGCTATCTGGAAGGTACTGACTGCTCTGACGGAAAAAGCTACGAGATTGTGCTTAAACATCGTTCGGATGGTGTGATATACTTCGGCATTCAGCCTTGGGATAGTTCTAATTCGCACGAAGGTCTCTTCCTCTATTACCTGCAATGCGTGCATGAGAATCTCGTCCATACTCCCAGCGAGGCAGCAAGCTGTATGGAGCCCGCTACGATGGAGAGCTGGTATTGCTCCGACTGCGAGACTTATTTTGCCGATGCAAAGTGCCATCACATAATTGATGTGGATGTGTATCAGCCCGAAGCTGCCCTGGGTCACCTCTACGAGGACGGTTCGGTTGTATGCTCACGCTGTGGCGAGACAGCTGGCATCTATCGTCCCGTGACAGACGAGGCACAGTTCAATGCAGGCTACAAATACATGATGGTGGGTCACATCGGCGACCAGTACTATGTACTCTCACGTCCTTCGCTCCGTCCCTATCGCGAGTTCTGGGACCACGATACTCCCGACGAGAAGCTGCCCCTGCGCTGGATGTGGGACAACAAGAAACTCACAGCCGTACCCGTTACGCTCAATGCCGACGGCAGCATTACCGCCAACGGCAACGACATGCTCGAGTTCTCGCTCACCTGCAAGCATCAGGTGTATAATGAGTGGAACGCTGACATGGGTTCACCCTTCTACTTCCGTACGCCTTGGGGTATCATCACCGACGAGACGGACATCGATGGCAGCATCACCGCCAACTTCAGCGACTGGAAGTTTGAGAACTGGAAGTATGTGCTCGACGGCAGCGAGACCGTTGGTCGCCGACTCACTCTGGCCGAGGATGGCTATCAGTTCTTCAACTGGTGGTTAGAAGAGGAACGTGACGAACTGCCCGACAATATCAAGAACGTCAAGGCCGAGGAGAACGCCGTGCTGATGTACCGTCGTTGGGCAGGCGAGCCTGAGAACTATGGCACTTACATCCTGGCGAAGGATGATGGCGACGTCTATTTCTGTCCCCTCAACCACTATTGGAACGAATGGGTCGAATATACGCATCCAACGGCAGAGCTGATGATTCCTACGCTCTACTATTGCGCCAGCAAGGCAATGCCTCACTTCGACGGAGCCGAAGTAGCTATCTATGGTGACGAACTGACCGGGGAAGGCTTGGAGAAGGCTCTCGAAGAAGTTACAGAAGATGATGGCGTACGCGTATTTAATATCGACCTCAGCAACGTTACGAACATCAACGTCACCGGCGAGAATATGCGCGACAAGGTGTTTGAGAACGATGCTGTCAGCAACAACGCATTCATCATTGTTCCTAACGAATCCACCATAAGCGGTACGAACATCATCCGTAACGGTCAGTGTGATGACGTTGTGATTACTGATGGCGATCCATTCGTCGTTCCTGAGCAGTTCACCGCTGACGACAATCTGCTGCAGTCAGCACACGCCAGCTACGAGCGTGCTATGGGAGGCAGTTCCGTTTGGGGCACTCTCTACTTGCCTTTCGTCATCAAGAGCAACGCTGACGTACAGCTGTTCAAGCTTGCTGAGGTAACGGTAGATGGCGACGAGGGCGTACTCACCTTCGAGCCTGTTGACGAGGTAGCAGAATCAACTCCTTGTGTCTTCCGTCGCAACACTGCCGAAGCCGGCGTGTCATTCGATGTAAACAATGTTGCTATCCATCCTGCTGGCGCAACTCTCTCAACGGAAGTTGAGAACTGGAACATGCTTGGTACATTCGATGGAAGCAACATCCAGTCATACCAGCATTTGGTGAACGATTATGGTTATGATGAGGAGGTGGACGATGACATCGCACGTTACTACATCGCCAGCAACCAGTTCTGGCAGTCGGAGATCAAGACTTGGGTTCCTCCTTTCCGTGCATGGTTCGAACAGAAGAGCGTCTCAAATTCTGCCAGGTCGTTCCGCATCTTCGTGGAAGACGACGAGGTGACCTCTATCCTGGAGATTGGTACAAACGGAAGCCTCAATCAGTTGCCGAAGGATGCAACATACGACCTTCGCGGCCACCGTGTTGAAAAGGCCGAGCATGGCGTATTCATTATCAATGGCAAGAAAGTTGTTGTGAAGTAAACATTCATTTTCCTCCTTCCTGTTTCGTTCTATATGGGCGAGTAGGAAGGAGGTCAAATAAAGCAGATTACAATGAAAAAGTATATTATCCCTGCTGTTTGTGTGATGCACATGAACACATATTCCTCGATACTTGCAGGAAGCAATGGTACCATAACCGGTGGTGGTTCAAATGCAGGTCAGGTCAATCCAACGGCAGAGTCTAGGCGATTTGTTGGATGGGAAGATGATATATGGATGGATGACGAAGAATAACTCTCTGTAAACATCCATTTTCTCAAAGTTAAGGGCTGCAAGTGGTGACATGCTGCTTGCAGCCTTTTCTGATTCCGTTTACACCGACAATC
>JAZLKL010000031.1:0-12919 GCA_045597585.1 Bacteroidaceae bacterium
CATCTGCTCAACCTGCTTTGCATCCCGCCCATGGTGCTGCTGATGTACTACAGACAAAGCCGGCGGGTGACGTTTTGGCGCACCATGGGCGCACTTGCCGTGGGGACCATGCTCGTGGCGCTGGTGCTGTATGGCATCATACCGGGAGTGGTGCACGTGGGCGGATGGTTTGAGCTGCTGGCCACCAACACGCTTGGCCTTCCCTATCAAACCGGATTGCTTGTCTATGTGGCGCTGCTCATACTCGGCCTTGTGGTGTGGATACACAAGGCAAGACGCCGCTGGTGGCACACGACATCGCTATGCATGATGGCATTGCTCATGGGCTACAGTTGCTATGCCGTCATACTGGTTCGGTCGGCAGCCAATCCACCGATGGACGAAAACTCGCCCGACAATGTCTTTGCCCTGAAAAGCTATCTGGGACGAGAGCAGTATGGCGAGAAGCCCTTGCTCTATGGTCCAGCTTATACGAGCGAGGTGGCTCGTGAGATAGACGGCGACTATATGGTGCCACGCGTCAAGGACATGGGACCCATCTACCAGCGCTCTTCTGTGGAAGGTGTATGCCGATACGAGGAGGTGGGTCGCCGAAAGGACTACGTCTATCAGCAAAACATGCTCTTTCCACGTATGCACTCTGCACGTCATGCTGCAGCCTACGAGGACTGGCTGGGGGATGTGACCAAGAAGAACGGTCTGCCATCGCAATGGGACAACTGGCGATTCTTCTTCTCCTATCAGATAAACCACATGTACCTGCGCTACTTCTTCTGGAATTTTGTGGGACGACAGAACAACATACAAGGCCATGGAGAGGTGGAGCATGGCAATTGGATAACGGGCATAACATGGCTGGATGACCTGTTGCTGGGATGCCACACGGACGAGATGCCCTCTGATCTGCAAAACAACAAAGGGCGCAATGTCTATTATGGTCTGCCGTTGCTGCTGGGCATCTTGGGTATGATGTGGCAGTGGCATCAAGGTCGGCGTGGCAGACAGCAATGGAATGTGCTGCTGCTGCTCTTCGTGATGACCGGACTGGCTATAGTGGTCTATCTGAACCAGACACCCATGGAGCCTCGTGAACGCGATTATGCCTATGCCGGTTCGTTCTATGCCTTTGCCATCTGGATAGGGATGGGGGTGGCCGGACTGAATGCGCTGCTGTGCCGCTTGCGGATGACGCGCTACGGCACGCTGCTGGCTGCCGTACTGGCCATGCTGGTGCCTTTGCAGATGGTAAGCCAGACGTGGGATGACCATGACCGCAGTGGAAGAACGCTGTGCCGCGACTTTGGAGCCAACTACCTCAACACGCTGCCCAGCGAGGGGCATCCCATCATACTGACCAATGGCGATAACGACACCTTCCCGCTGTGGTACAACCAGGATGTGGAGGGAGTGCGAACCGACACCCGTGTATGCAACTTGTCGTATGCCCAGACGGACTGGTACATCGACCAGATGAAGCGTCCTGCCTACGAGTCGCCCAGTCTGCCCATCACGTGGCAAAGAAGCGACTACACCGAGGGGCGTAACGAGATTGTGGGGGTGGATTCTAATGACAGTCTCACGGTGGAATACATGGGTCGCCCCATGACGATACGCATGAACGGTACGGACCGACTTACCAAGAGTGAGCTGCTGGTGCTGGAGATGCTTTCCCATGCTACTCCCGACCGTCCCATATACCTCAGCATCAGTCTCGGAGCCCAAGAACTGCCCTTCCTGCGCGATCATCTGGTGCTGGAGGGAATGGCTTACCGTGTGGTTCCGGAGAGTGGAGACCTGAGGGTGGACGTAGAACGTCTGTATGACAACATCATGCACAGGTTCAGGTATGGTGGACTCTCCACCCCGGGAGTCTATGTGGATGAGGATGCCATGCGCATGGCGCATATGCACCAATACATCATGTCCGTGCTACTGGCGCAGTTGATGGAAAAGGGCGACCTTGCGCGTGCCAAGCAGGTGGCCGACAAATGGCAAAGGGAACTGCCTCATGAGAATGTGCCCTACACCGAGGATGCTCTGGCCATGGCAGAGTGCTACTACAAGGTGCATGAGGTGGAAAAGGCCGATGCCATTGTAAAAGAACTGCTGGAGCGTGCTGCAGAGTGGCTATGCTGGCAGAATGCCTTGGATGCAGGGCGCACGCGTGACTCTTATAGGCGTAATACATGGCTTCGTACCATGCAACACGCCTTGCTCACGGCATACGATAATGAGAGATACTCACTTGTTGAACCCTATATACACATTTATGAAAATTTTGCACAACCCATCAGAGAAAAGCAGGGAGACGCCTCGCTTATTCTCCCGCAGTAATTATCTTTTGTTTGTCTTGTCGCTACTCATTGTGGCAATAGGCTTATGCCTCATGTCGGGATCCGGTAGCACAAGCACGCATTTCGAGCCAGGCATCTTTTCGGTGCGTCGCATCGTGGTGGCTCCTATTGTCTGTCTGGCAGGATACCTGCTGGTGTTTGTAGCCATCTTCTGGCGCAGGAAGTAGTGTGGTTGGGGGAGTTAAAGATCATCCGGGGCTCCGGTACTGGTATTCCGGTATGTCCGGAAACTCTGGCTCATCCGGAAACTCCGGAATGTCCGGAATACCCTGAAAGCCCGGCTCATCTGGCTTATCCGGAAATTACGAACCATCCGGTCATCCATCCCTCCAGAGTTATTTCTTCTTGTTTGCCGTGTCTTGCAGCTTCTTCATTATCTTCGACAGTTCCTTGCCAAAGTTGGCACGGGGATACATAAACCACACGTTGTCAGCTTGCTCAGTGTCGATGAGAAGACGTCCCAGATGGTCAGCCTCCTTCTGCAATTGCTGCAGCTCGTCGAGAGAAAGCATGAAGGCAGGATAGAAATAGATGGATTCGGAAGCATCGGCCGTACCATTGCCATAGTCGCGATGCATCTCGCGTGTTTCGTGTTCCTTGTCGATGACGTACCTCCAAGTGCTTCGTTCATTAGGATATCCTATGACAGCCTCACTATCCTCACCGTTGTAGGATTGTAGCAGTTGACTATCGCCCCAGTCCACGAAGGTAAGACTACGTGATTCGTTGTACACGGCACCCGAATTACTGGCTTTTACTGGCAGTCGAAGCACGAAGACGGAGTCGCCAATCTGTTCGAGCATTACAGTCCATGGCACCTCATTTGTGCCACTATGTCCGCAGAACAGCTTCTCTGTCAGTATGTGGTTGCGCTTGAATCCTGCATTGGCCTTTTCTGCCATGCTGAGGCGCGAAGCCGTCTTCTTTGCCAGCATGAAGGTCTGCTTCTGTCCCTTCTCGGTTCGCTTTGACAGCATCTGAAAGCCGTGGGCGTTGATGCGCAGACGAGTGTTGCCCATACTGAGTATTCGCATGTTGAAGTTGCCGCTTGCATCGGTTTTAGTGCTGCTCAGCACACGGTGGTTGATATCGACCTCGAGTACGCTGGCCTGGGCCACAGGCGTGCCGAGCGAGTCGGTGACGGTGCCCGAGATACGTTGAGCATAGGCTGTGGCAGATGCCACCGAGAGTAGCAATGCCGCAACGATACTTTTTGCTGAAACTGGTTTCATAAATTATTTGCTGATGATAAGTAGATGAATTACTTAACATGAATTCCGCAGATTACATGGCGAACCACCCTAAAAGAGAGGTTGCTATGTAATCTGCGAAATACGTTTGGAAAATGGAGCAGAGGGATTACAACTCCCAAGCCAATGCGCTGGCACCCAGTACGGCAGCCTTGGCATCGTCGAGCTGACTCACCAGCATCTTAGCCTTGCCCTTGTAACACTTGAGGATGTTCTCGTCATAGCCCTTGCGGATGGGGTTCATGATGAGGTCGCCAGCCTTTACGAGACCGCCGAAGAAGATGAATGCCTCGGGAGAATTGAAGCAGGCAAAGTCGGCACATGCACTACCCAGCAGACGGCCGGTGAAGTCCATGATACTCTTGGCAACCTCGTCACCCTTGCCGGCAGCGATGCTCACGTCCTTGCTCTCAATCTGGTCGAGGGGAATCTCACGCAGCAGGGTGGGGGTGTCGGTGGTGGTGAGAATCTCGCGGGCGGTACGAGCCACGCCCGTGGCAGAGCAGTAGGTCTCAAGGCAACCCTTGCGTCCACATCCGCACTCGCGTCCGTCGGCCTTCACGCGAACGTGTCCGAGCTCGCCAGCCAAACCGTCGGAGCCATACACCATCTTGCCGTCGCACACGATGCCGCTACCCACGCCGGTGCCCAGGGTAATCATGATGAAGTTTTTCATGCCCTTGGCAGCACCATAGGCCATCTCGCCCATAGCCGCAGCATTGGCGTCGTTGGTCATGGCCACGGGAATACCCAGCGCGTCGCTGAACATCTGACCCAAGGGAATCTTGCCATCGCCCCAGGGAAGGTTGGGAGCATACTCGATGCAGTTGGTGTAGTAGTTGCCGTTGGGGGCACCAATACCCATACCCTGAATCTTGTCGATGCCACCCACCTTGTCGATGATGACTTTGAGAGCCTCCACACAGTCGGCTACATATTGCTCAACGGGACCATGTCCACGAGTCTTGACTGAAGTTTCTGCAATTACATTAGCATTGGCATCTACGATGCCGAAAACAGAGTTGGTACCACCAAGGTCCAAACCAATTACGTAAGGTTTCATAGATTAAATTGATATTATAGTTTTTTTGTTTTATTCTTACTATTCCTTATTAGGAATGCAGGTTAGCAAATGATGCCCAAAGGTAATAAAAATGAATTGTAAAATCAGCCATTTGGTAAGAAAATGTGTATAAAAAGCTGTACAAAAGGAAAAATTTTCTTTTTTTGCTTTCATATTATTTGAAAAATTGCTAATTTTGTGGCTCATTCTGTTACTATGTTTGAAAGTTCAATGGACATACTCGATGGTATTATCAAGGGATTGATAGTAGGTGTCGTAGCTTCGGCCCCTATGGGGCCAGTAGGAGTGCTTATCATACAGCGCACTCTGAACAAGGGCAGATGGTATGGTTTTGTGACAGGCATCGGTGCAGCGGTGAGTGACATGGTTTATGCAGCCTTGCTGGCATTGGCAATGGGAATGGTTATGCCTTTTGTGCGTGAGCACATGATGCCATTGCAACTCATCGGAAGCGCGTTGTTGTTCATATTTGGCATTTATACGTATCGCAGCAAACCCAGTACCAATCTTCCTCATAAGAAAAATGGCAAGAAGGGAACCCTGATACAGAACGGTGTCACAGGTTTTCTGCTTACCTTTAGTAATCCCCTTATTCTGGCTCTCTTCCTGGCTCTCTTCGCGCGTTTCAACTTTGTCACGCCCGACAAGGTGAAGCTGGGCGTAGAGTTTGTGTCGGTGGCTATCGGAGCCTTGGCTTGGTGGCTTGGGTTGACGTATATAATCAATAAGGTGCGCACAAGGTTTGACGAGCAGCGAATATGGATGCTGAACCATACAATTGGTGTCATCGTGATGGTGGTATCGTTGATGAGCCTATTCTTTACAATCACCGGAAAGACATTGTATTGATAAAGGCTTGCCTTTGTGGGCTGCATGGGGTTGAACCCCTGTGGCTCTGTGCCCGACTTAGTGGTCCGTTGCCCAACCCGGTAGGGAGGCGTTTTTGCTATATGTGACAGAAAATATGTTTATTGCAAAAGAACTCAAAGAAAAGAATGTTTGTGAATACTTGCTCTATATGTGGCAGGTAGAGGACACTATACGTGCTTATGGATTTAATCTTGATCGCATCAAGACTGAATACGTAAGCCGTTTTCAGTATCCCGAGGAACAGCGCAAGGAGGAGGAGAAGTGGTTTGGCTACCTCATCGACATGATGCGCGAGGAGGGGGTGACGGAGAAGGGACATCTGCAGATGAACAAAGGTACCCTCTCGCTGCTTACCGACAAGCATCGCGAACTGTTGGACGATCCCAAGCAGACGGAGTATAACGCTGCCTATTACCGCGCACTACCCTTCATCGTGGAGTTACGTTCGCACGGCGACAAGGATAAGCCCGAACTGGAGACATGCCTTGAGGCACTCTATGGCGTGATGATGCTCAGGCTGCAAAAGAAGGAAGTGAGTGAGGGAACCCAAAAGGCTATTAAGCATATCAGTGAGATGCTGGCTATGCTAACCAAACAAAAGTAGTTATGAATCAAGAAATAGAAAGAAGAAGGACGTTTGCCATCATCAGTCACCCTGATGCTGGTAAGACGACGTTGACAGAGAAACTGTTGCTTTTCGGTGGTCAGATACAAGTGGCCGGTGCCGTGAAGAGCAACAAGATTAAGAAGAGTGCAACGAGCGACTGGATGGAGATCGAGAAACAGCGTGGTATCTCGGTCACCACCTCTGTGATGGAGTTCGACTATACCCCTACAGACCCAGTGACGGGCGAGAAGAGTGGGGTAGAGTACAAGGTGAACATCCTGGACACCCCAGGTCACCAGGACTTTGCCGAGGATACCTTCCGTACCCTGACAGCCGTGGATTCTGCCATCATCGTGGTGGATGGTGCCAAGGGTGTGGAGGCTCAGACGCGTAAGCTGATGGCTGTTTGCCGTATGCGTAAGACTCCCGTCATCATCTTCGTCAACAAGATGGACCGTGAGGGTAAGGACCCCTTCGACCTCTTGGACGAGCTGGAGGAGGAACTGCAGATCAGCGTCCGTCCCCTGTCGTGGCCTATCAATCAGGGAGCCAAGTTCAAGGGTGTATATAACATCTATGAGAACAATCTCAACCTCTTCACACCCGACAAGCAGAAGGTGACCGAGAAGGTGGAGATTGACATCAACTCATCGGAGCTTGAAGAGGCTGTAGGTGAGCAGGATGCCGCCAAGCTGCGCGAAGACCTTGAGATGATTGAGGGTGTGTATCCTTCTGTGGAAGAGACTATCGGAGTCACCTCCTCGGGGGAGGATGGGAGAGGGGTCTCTTCTTACCTCGATGCACAGGTGGCTCCTGTGTTCTTCGGTTCGGCCTTGAATAACTTTGGTGTGCAGGAGCTTCTTGACTGCTTCGTGGAGATTGCACCCTCGCCTCGTCCTACTCAGACGGAAGAGCGACTGGTGGATCCCGACGAGAAGAAGTTCAGCGGTTTCATCTTCAAGATAACTGCCAACATCGACCCCAATCACCGCAGTTGTATAGCCTTCTGCAAGGTGTGCTCGGGCAAGTTCGTGCGCAATGCCCCCTATCTGCACGTACGCCACAACAAGACGCTCCGCTTCTCTTCGCCCACCCAGTTCATGGCTCAGCGCAAGAGTACCATCGACGAGGCCTGGGCTGGCGACATCGTGGGTCTGCCCGATAATGGCACCTTCAAGATTGGCGACACCCTTACCGAGGGAGAGGTGATACACTTCCGTGGACTTCCCTCTTTCTCACCCGAGATGTTCAAGTACATCGAGAATGCCGACCCTATGAAGACCAAGCAGTTGGAAAAGGGTATCAACCAGTTGATGGACGAAGGTGTGGCACAGCTTTTTGTCAACCAGTTTAATGGTCGCAAGATCATCGGTACGGTGGGTCAGTTGCAGTTTGAGGTCATTCAGTACCGTCTGGAGAACGAGTACAATGCCAAGTGCCGCTGGGAGCCCATCTCGCTCTATAAGGCCTGCTGGATTGAGGTAGAGCCCGGCTATGAGTCGGAACTCGAAAACTTCAAGAAGCGCAAGCATCAGTATATGGCCCTCGACCGTGAGGGTCGCGATGTGTTCCTTGCCGACTCGGGTTATGTGCTCAGCATGGCTCAGCAGGACTTCGAACATATTAAGTTCCATTTTACCAGCGAGTTTTAAACGAATTCATAATTCATAATTCACAATTCATAATCAAGGCTGGCGCTTGGTAGCAGGCATGAAGCAAGGGTGTTGTGAATCGAAGTTATGGATAGAGAATAAAGAAATTTACGAGATGAATTGCGAAATAGACCTAAAGAACGCGTTGGAGGTGCTGCGTAAGGGTGGTGTCATCCTTTATCCCACCGACACGATCTGGGGCATCGGTTGCGATGCCACCAATGCTGAGGCTGTGGCACGTATCTACAAGATAAAGCAGCGTGAGGAGTCGAAGGCTCTCATCTGTCTGGTGGATAAGCCCGACCGTATGCAACGATACTTCCGTCAGATTCCCGATGTGGCTTGGGACATGGCCGACTATGCCACCACACCCCTCACCCTCATCCTTGAAGGTGCCAACGGTGTGGCTCCCAACCTGATAGCCGAGGATGGCAGTCTGGGCATGCGCGTCACGCACGAGGAGTTCAGCCGTCAGCTCTGCTATCGTCTGCAGAAGCCTCTGGTATCTACCAGCGCCAACATCAGCGGCATGCCTTCGCCCAAGCGCTTCTCCGACATCTCGGAGGAGATAAAGTCGCAGGTGGACTACATCGTGCAGTTCCGCCGTGGCGAGAAGACTCCCAGGGAGGCAAGCAAGATTGTCAAGCTTGCCCTCGACGGAGAGGTAACAATAATCAGATAAGAAGAAAGGAGAACCATTACGCGTCCAGTTCGTTCCATAACTCACACCATGCTGCTGCGATTGTTGCTCTTTCGCCGCATGTTTACGCCACGACGATTCATCTTGATATTGTCGTTGCTGGTGGGTGTGTTTACGGCTGCCGCCGGTTTGATGCTGAAATGGCTCATCCATCAGATACAATACCTTCTGACGCACCAGTTTGACGTGGAGGGGGCCAACTGGCTTTACCTGCTTTATCCTGTGGTAGGTATCTTCCTCACTATGCTGTTTGTGCAGTATGTGGTGCGCGACGACATCGGGCACGGCATCACCAAGATTCTGTATGCCATAGCCCGCAAGCATAGTCGCATACCGGGGCATAACACCTGGAGCAGCGTGTTCAGTTCGGCCATCACCATCGGTTTTGGTGGTAGTGTGGGAGCAGAGGCTCCCATCGTGCTGACAGGTAGTGCAATAGGTAGCAACCTCGGTAAGTTGTTCAGACTCAATAACCGCACATTGCTGTTGCTGGTGGGGTGTGGTGCAGCAGGAGCCGTGGCCGGTATCTTCAAGGCTCCCATCGCAGGTTTGGTGTTCACGGTAGAGGTGCTGATGATCGACCTCACCATGAGCAGTTTGCTGCCCTTGCTGGTGTCGTGCGTGACGGCCACCGCCATCACTTATTTCTTCTCAGGCACCTCGACCATCTTCCATTTCGAGTTGCACGATGCCTTCTCCATCGACCGCACGCCAGCCTACCTGATTCTGGGTGTGTTCTGCGGTTTGGTGGCACTATACTTCACGAGGGTGATGACGCATCTGGAGCGTTTCTTCTCTCGTTTCAGCAGTCGTTACGTGAAGCTGGCCATGGGTGGTTCGATGCTGAGCATCCTCATCTACCTCTTCCCCTCGCTCTATGGTGAGGGCTATGACCTCATTACCTTGCTGCTGAACGGACAGGGTGACGATTTCCTCTCTATGTTCAACAACTCGCTCTTCTATGGCCACAGCCACCTGTTGCTGGTCTATCTGGGCTTGTTGATAGTCTTCAAGGTGTTTGCCTCTACGGCCACCAACAGTGGTGGTGGTTGCGGCGGTATCTTTGCTCCCAGTCTGTTTCTGGGCAGCGTGGCAGGCTTCTTCTTCTGCAATATCTGGAACGAGTTCAACATACTGGAGTTGCAGCTTCCCCTCAACAACTTTGCCTTGCTGGGCATGTGCGGACTGATGAGTGGTGTGATGCACGCTCCCTTGACAGGTATCTTCCTCATTGCCGAACTGACGGGCGGCTATCAGCTTTTTGTACCCTTGATGATGGTGTCGGTATGTGCCTATCTTACCATCTTCATCTTCGAGCGTCATAGCGTGTACAGCCAGCGTCTGGCGCAGCAGGGCGACCTCCTCACCCATGACAAAGACCGTGCCATCCTTACCCTTATGAGTATGGATTCGGTTATTGAGCGTTATGAGGACGAGCAGATGCTGACGGTGGACATGTCGCTGGGAAAGATAGCACATTGCATCACCTATTCTAATTATAATGTGTTCCCCGTCATCGATTCGGGCAAGAAACTCATCGGTGTGCTCTATGTGGACGATGTGCGCCATGTGATGATGCGTTCAGAACTCTTCGGCTCGCTCTTTGTGCGGCAACTCATGAAGCCTTACGTAGCCCGTATAGACATCGACGACTCGATGGACGTAGTGCTCAAGGTGTTTGCCCGTACCCGCATGTGGACGCTTCCCGTGGTGGATCGCGATGGCATCTTCCTTGGCTTCATCCGCAAGAGTCGTGTGCTGTCGGTATATAGACAGATGATGGCGGACTATACCGACGATTAAAGACCCTCTCCGGCTCTTCGAGCCACCTCCCCCATAATGGGGAGGGATTATATAGAGGCTGGCAAGATGGAAATAGAAAATAAGAAATCAAATATAGAAAATAATGCATACAAAAGATATACAATCATCCAAATGTGACCA
Organism: Bacteroidaceae bacterium; assembly: GCA_045597585.1. Classification (GTDB taxonomy): domain Bacteria; phylum Bacteroidota; class Bacteroidia; order Bacteroidales; family Bacteroidaceae; genus Physcousia. The sequence goes on from JAZLKL010000031.1 coordinate 10,462, forward strand.
ATCCCTCCCCATTACGGGGGAGGTGGCCGTAGGCCGTAGAGGGTCTGCTCTCCGAATAGTATATATGGGTACTCCCGATTTTGCGGTTGAACCTCTTAGAAAGCTTTTGGATAGTGGATATGACGTGGTGGGGGTGGTGACCATGCCCGACAAGGCTATTGGACGCCATCACGATACCTTGCAGCCCAGTCCTGTCAAGAAGTTCTATATGGAACAGCATCTGGATGAGAAAGGCGTCCGTCTGCTGCAACCCGAGAAACTGAAGGATGAGGCTTTCCTTGAGGAACTTCGTTCCCTGCAAGCCGATCTGCAGATTGTGGTGGCTTTCCGCATGCTGCCCGAGGTGGTGTGGGGTATGCCTCCCATGGGAACCTTCAACTTGCATACGGCATTGCTGCCTCAGTATCGTGGAGCTGCCCCTATGAACTGGGCCATCATCAATGGCGATAAAGAGACAGGTGTGACCACCTTCTTCCTGGATCACGACATCGACACAGGGCGCATCATCATGCAGGACCGTACCCCCATCCATGAGACCGACAACGTGGAGGACATCCACGACCGTTTGATGATGATGGGCTCGGACTTGGTGCTGAAGACGGTTCGTGCCATAGAGGACGGCACTGCCACCAGCGTGCCTCAGGAACAGTTCCTCACCGACGAACCACTTCGCCATGCTCCCAAGATTTTCAAGGAGACATGCCAGATTGACTGGAAGGCGGGTATGACGTATGTCTATAACTTTGTACGTGGCCTCAGTCCCTATCCTGCGGCATGGTCAACCCTTGTTACCCCCGACGGAAAGCGTCAGGATGTGAAGTTATACAAGACACACAAGGAGCAGGTTGCTTCGCAATCCTTTGCTGTGGGTGACGTACAGACGGACGGAAAAACCCTCAAGGTGGCTGTGGAGGACGGCTTCATCGTGATAGATGAGTTGCAGGTGGCAGGCAAGAAGCGTATGGCTGTAGCAGACTATCTGCGTGGCGCTCGCATCCCCGACGGAAGCCACTTTGAGTAGCTTCCCTAACGGGGTACATCCATAGCGATTTGTACCCCAAAAGTGACGTTTTGCCCATAAAAGCACGTTTTTGGTGCAAAAAAGTAGCAAAATGCTTGCACAAGTCGTAGAAAATCGTTTCCTTTGCATCCAAATAACAAAAATAATTAATCATCAAAACCACATTGCCTATTGAGAAATCGTTACTTCTAATCAATAATTAAGACAGTAATGAAAACATACAGTACTTTGGCCGACAAAGAGTTGGTTCGTATGTACACTGAAGGAAATGACAATGCTTTTGATGTCCTGTTGAGCCGTCATCAGGAGAAGCTTTTCAATTATATTTTCTTTCTGGTTCGTGACGAAGACAAGGCAAACGATGTCTTCCAGGATACGTTTGTGCGTGCCATCACGGCATTGCGCACTCACAACTATGAGGAGACTGGCAGCTTTGGTTCTTGGCTGATGCGCATCAGTCGCAACTTGGTGCTCGACGTACATCGTCGCACGAAGGCTATGCCCACCATCTCGCACGAACTGGTTGACGACTCTGGTGAACTTAAGGGTGACCTCTTCAACGATGCCCGTTTCTGTGAACCTACGGTGGAGGAGAGCATCTTTGGTCGTGAGTCGTTGGAGTACCTGCGTACGATGGTTGACCTGCTGCCTGACAGCCAGCGCGAAATAGTCTATCTTCGTTACTATCGTGACATGCCTTTCAAGGACATTGCCAATATCTTAGGCGTTAGCATCAATACCGCTTTGGGACGTGTGCGCTATGCCATCCTCAACCTTCGAAAGATGGTCAACGAGCACAATCTGTCATTGGTGGGATAGTAGCGAGGCATTCGGCTTCCAGGAGAGAGCTCTGGAAGAACTCTGCCACAGCCCCCCTCCCGTCCCCCTTCAGGGGGAGGCGAATGCATTAAGCTTCATGAAGTAATTTCCTACTATCATGGGAATAAACAAGGAGTCTTTCTGGAAGATTTTGAAGCCATCAAGATAAGGACGATGTGTTGAGCGAGGAACAGTACGTGTTTTGTCTTCTTTTTTCCTGAAGAAGTCTGCTTCCCGATATCAAACCGATATCAACCCGTTGTTAACCCGAAGGAATTCAGGCCGGTAAATCAGGGTGTTTGGGTATGTTTTTCTCTTGTATATGTCAAGGAAAATTGTGGCTCTAAGATTCTCTTAGCCTAGAGATCTAGGCATTCTGGATTTTCCAGGAACTATAGAATCTTCAGGAACTCAAGTTTACTAGGTTTTCTGGAATCTCTAGCGTTGCTGGCTTTTTAGGTGATGGTGAAAAAATAACTTGGTACGATTTACCATCAGATTTTTGAGATGCTTTTGCTTCATGAAGAGGGCGCGATGCGGGCATCGTAACCGATGAATGAAACAAAAACAGCCAAAAAGATGAGTTGTTACCATAAAAAGCTCACATCACAAATCGTA
>JAZLKL010000032.1:0-15483 GCA_045597585.1 Bacteroidaceae bacterium
CTTATTTGATGATTTTGTTGTAATTTTGCACATAGAGAACGTGGTTATAACATTGATTTAGAAGCACTTCAAAGTTACAACAATTCTTGCAAATATGCAAGAAAACGTTCTCTTTTTTATGTCTGTGAATAATTCAGGCTAGAGGTTCTAGTTATTCTAGAGGTTCTAGTTATTCTAGTTGTTCTGGTTAATCTAGCCATTCCAAAGGTTCTAGTTATTCTGGGTTCTTCACGCTATTTGTAGCTGCTTCTTTGTGTGTTGCAAGATATTCGTCGAGAGGCTGTCCGGAGAGGTTCATGAATACCGACCGGGCAGTCTTAGGCGTACCAAAACCTGCGTCCACGGCTTCGGTGGCACTTTTCACCTTGCCACGTTGTATGAGACGCTTGAGTTCTTCGAACCGGTATGTGTTGAGATATTCGTGCGTACTGTTGTAGCCCTGGCTGCGCACACATTGCAGCACAAGATGGCGGTTGATACCAACCTGCTCGCAGAGTGCATCGCGATTGAAAGTGCTCTTTGTCCATTCTTCGCGATGTGTCTGCATCCAGTATTCGATGCGCTGGAAGCGTTGTCGGTTGGCCTCGTTAAAGTCCTCGTTCTCGGCTTGTTCAAGTGCTTCGGGCTTAGGCTCCTTCACCTTGGCTATGATGGGTTTGGGCAATTGCATGGCCATGGTCTCGAACGTACGGAAACACAGGTATAGGTTGAGTAGCGAGAACACAATAAGGTATATGACGATGTATATAGGGTTGTAGAAGATGGCCGTATAGAAATAGAAGAGCACGCTGATGCCCAATGCGCTGCAATAGCCTTTGAGGTAGGTAGGCAGTTCTGTGCTGTGGGCAATCCTGCTCGGTAGTCGCAGTATGTTCTGCACATAATAAACGCCTAATCCCAAGGCAGTCAGTCGTAGCCAGATGTCGATGCTGTACCAGTTATCTGCAAGGTCGCTGAAGCTGTTGAGGTGCAAAGGCTTGAGACCGAGAAGCATGGCAATGCCATATACAGAATAGAGGCAGATGGCCGGTAAGGCGTATTTCCACATTCTGCCCCATTGCAGGTAGGCTGGCAACGGTATGCTGATGGGATACAGACTTTGTAAGAAGCAAATGGATGTCAAGGTAAGTAGCATCAGCGGATGCAGGATGCCGGGGTTGCCATTGATGTGGTCGGAAAAGGGGATGCAGATTCCCATCAAGGCAGTAAAGATGCCTATTATCCAGGTTAGTGCCAGATATTGCACTCTATGTCGTGCATAAACGGCTAGTGCACATGTCATTACGAAATGAGCTGTAGTGCAGCATGCCAGTATGAGCAATATGGTTTGGTTGGTCATGATAAGTTTCTTTGGTGTACAAATTTACAACATTTATGCCAAACGGCAAAGTAATGCAATCTTTTTTTGGACTTTGCTTTTGCAATTCGGGAAAATTGGTTAACTTTGTAGTCGCATTACATACAAAAAAAGAAGGATATGCTTAATTTACAACCCTTGTCAAAACTTATTGCCTCACAGGCTGAGACGTATGGCGATCGTGTGGCTTTGCGCTACCGAGATTATAACATCGGAAAGTGGAAGGACATTTCTTGGAACGAGTTTGCCCGTCGTGTACGTGCAACTTCCAACGCGTTACTTGAGTGGGGCGTTGGTGTACAAGAAAATGTGGCTGTGTTTGCTCAGAATATGGTGGAGAACTTGTTTGTGGATTTCGGCTGCTATGCCATTCGTGCCTGTAGCATTCCCTTTTACGCTACCAGTAGCGAGTCGCAGGTGCAGTACATGGTGAACGATGCGAATATCCGCTATATCTTTGTGGGTGAACAGTATCAGTATGACGTGGCATTCCGTGTAATGCAGATGTGCACGTCGGTGAAGCGACTGGTAATCACAGACAACAGCGTGAAGAAGAATGCCCAGGATCAGGTGAGCATATACTTTGACGAGTTCATCAAGAAGGGTGAAGACGATAAGCATGCAGCAGAGATAGAAAAGCGCACGGCAGAGTTGGATATAGACGACCTTGCCAATATCCTATACACCAGTGGTACCACGGGAGTGAGCAAGGGTGTGATGTTGACCCATCGCATGTACAGGGCCATCTTGGTGGATCAGGATCCTACCTTGCCATTGTCTGATAAGGATGTGGTATTGAACTTCCTTCCCTTCACTCACGTTTTTGAGCGTGCATGGAGCTATTGGTGTATCTCCAAGGGTTGTACCATGTGCGTGAACCTCAGGCCTGCTGACGTACTGCAGTCGCTCAAGGAGGTGCATCCCACATGTATGTGCTCGGTACCTCGCTTTTGGGAGAAGGTATATGCCGGTGTACAGGAGAAGATTCGCAAGAGCAATGCTGTGCAGCGTGCCATCGTGAACGATGCCTTGAAGGTGGGTTACGAATATAATGTGAAGTATAAAATGCGCGGGTTAGTTCCTCCCTTGTCACTTCGCATTAAGTACAAATTGTTGGAGAAGACCGTCATTGCTGTTCTCAAGAAAGAATTGGGATTTGAGTGTGCCAATTTCTTTCCCACGGCAGGCTCAAGCATTCCTCGCAAAGTGGAGGAGTTCGTACATTCTGCCGGTATCAATATGGTTTCGGGCTATGGCCTTACTGAATCGACAGCCACAGTTGCATGTGCATGGGATGGCAAGCCTCACACCATTGGTTCGGTTGGTCGTGTGCTGAACGGAATGGAGATCAAGTTTGGCGAAAATAACGAAATCTTGTTAAAGGGTGATCAGATAACCAAAGGATATTATCGCAAGCAGGAGGTAACAGATGAAGCCATTGACAGCGAAGGATGGTTCCATACTGGTGATGCTGGTTATATTGAGAACGGAGAGTTGTTCCTCACCGACCGTATCAAGGATCTTTTCAAGACAAGCAACGGAAAATACATTGCTCCTCAGATGATTGAGACCAAGCTGGTGGTTGACCGTTACATCGACCAGATTGTGGTGATTGCGGATATGCGCAAATTCGTTTCTGCCTTGATTATCCCTGAGTATTCGCTGCTTGAGCAATATGCACAGAAGCGTGGCATTACGTATTCAAGCAGAGCAGAATTGTGTGCCAACCAAGAGGTCACTCAGTTTTATATGGACCGTGTGGAGACACTCCAGCAAGAGTTCGCACATTATGAGCAAATCAAGCGTGTCACCCTGCTGCCCGAGCCATTCAGCTTGGAGAAGGGCGAACTGACCAATACATTGAAGATTAAGCGTCCGGTTATTGCCAAGAACTTTGCAAAAGAGATCGAGGCTATGTATAACGAGGATTAGGAATAAAGAATATGATTACATTAGAACAACTTAAAGAGATAAAGGATCGTGTTGAGCAGTTGAACCATTACCTTGACATTGACAACAAGCGAGTGCAATGGGAAGAGGAACAGCTTCGCACACAGGCTCCCGGATTTTGGGACGACCAGAAGCGTGCCGAGGAGCAGATGAGGTTGGTCAAGGGATTGGAGAAGTGGATTAACGACTATACCGCTGTAAAGACCTTGGCTGACGAGCTGGAAACAGCCTTTGAATTCTACAAGGAGGAACTGGTGACAGAGGATGAGGTGGATGACATCTATGCCCGTGCCCTGTCTTCGGTCGAAGCCTTGGAGTTGCGCAATATGCTTCGTCATGAAGGTGACAATATGGATGCCGTACTCAAGATCAATGCGGGCGCGGGTGGTACCGAGGCTCAAGACTGGGCTTCTATGCTGATGCGTATGTATATGCGTTATGCCGAGACCAATGGCTACAAATTGCGTGTGGCCAATGTGCTCGATGGCGATGATGCAGGTATCAAGTCGTGTACTCTGGAGATTGAAGGAGAGTTTGCCTATGGTTTCCTGAAGAGCGAGAACGGAGTACATCGTTTGGTTCGCGTCTCTCCCTATAATGCTCAGGGTAAGCGTATGACCAGTTTCGCGTCTGTCTTTGTAACACCTTTGGTGGACGATACCATTGAGGTCAACATTGAGACGGCTCGTATCTCATGGGATACCTTCCGTTCAAGTGGTGCCGGTGGTCAGAATGTTAATAAGGTGGAATCGGGTGTACGTCTTCGTTACCAGTACAAGGATCCCTATACAGGCGAGGAAGAAGAAATTCTCATTGAGAACACCGAGACACGTGACCAGCCCAAGAACAAGGAGAATGCCATGCGTCTGTTGCGCTCTATCTTGTACGATAAGGAGTTGCAGCATCGTATGCAGGAACAGGCTAAGGTTGAGGCTGGCAAGAAGAAGATAGAGTGGGGTAGTCAGATACGCTCTTATGTGTTTGACGACCGTCGTGTCAAAGATCATCGAACCAACTACCAAACCAGCGATGTAGGTGGCGTGATGGACGGCAAGATAGATGCCTTCATCAAAGCCTATCTCATGGAGTTTGGTGCAGAAGAGTAACAAGAGCGATGTTCCAGGAGATAGAAAGAAAATTTCGTGTGGTTGGCGAGTTTAAGCACTTGTCAACCAACTGCACGCATATCCAGCAAGGGTATATCTCATCGGGCAATGGACGTACCGTGCGTGTGCGCATTCGTGATGAGAAAGGTTACCTTACTATCAAAGGTCCCAGCAATGCGGCCGGATTGGCACGTTTTGAATGGGAGAAGGAGATTCCCTTGTCTGAGGCAGAGGCTTTGATGAGCATCTGCGAGCCGGGCATCATAGACAAGCATCGTTATCTGGTGCCTGTAGGCAATCATGTCTTTGAAGTGGATGAATTTCATGGCGACAATGACGGGCTCATTATGGCCGAGGTAGAGCTGGGCAGCGAGGATGAAAAGTACGAACGTCCCGAATGGTTGGGCGTGGAGGTCACAGGCGACCGTCGTTTCTACAACTCCCACATGCGTAAGTATCCCTACAAGCTGTGGGGAGATTCCTCAGAAGCCATGCCCTGATTCCTGCTCCGGCTAAGGCGCCTAAGACTGCACCAAATGTATCAGCGAAAAAGTCTAACCACTCTCCGCTGCGGGTAGTAGTCAGATATTCCTGGATGAGTTCAAGAACTCCCCCCAACAGAGTTGGGAAGAGCAACCCCCATACGAGCAACTGCATAAGTGTTTTGCGGTTGCTCTTTTTCTTTTCCCTTCGAGCCAATTCTATCCAGATGATAAATGCCACCCCTCCATACATCACAAAGTGTACCCATTTATCTACAAAGGGTATGTTTTCTGCCATCTTTATTTCGGGGAATGGCATTACGGACAAGGCGATAACCGCAAGGACAGTCAGTAAGCTTAAAGGGTATGTTTTAATACAATTTGTTACCATGATGAATCGTTATTTCTCAAATTCGTTGCAAAAGTACGAATTTAATTGTAATTTTGCACACATATTCATGTTAAAAACTATAAATCCAAATAATCTTGTCGTTTTATGAAAGAAGAAAGAGGCCACTTTGGCAGTAAGTTGGGTGTTGTGCTGGCTTCTGCAGGTAGTGCCGTTGGTTTGGGTAATATCTGGCGTTTCCCTACTGAGACAGGCAGTAACGGAGGTGCAGCATTTATCCTTATCTATCTTTTGTTTGTGCTTTTATTGGCACTTCCGGTAATGATTAGTGAGTTTGTCATTGGTCGCCATTCACGTTCCAATACTGTAGAGGCCTATCGCAAGATGGCGCCCCGCACTCCTTGGTTTGTGGTGGGCATCTTTGGCGTGTTGTCTGGTTTTCTTGTCCTCTCTTTCTATAGCGTGGTGGCAGGTTGGACGGTTGACTATACCATGTTGTCCATTACAGGTTCTTTGTCGGGTAATCAGGACTTTGGCGAGGTGTTCGGTGGTTTCGTTTCTCATCCATATCGTCCCGTCATCTTCTTGTTGCTTTTCCTGCTTATCACCCATGTTATTGTGGCTAAGGGTATAGAGAGTGGTATTGAGAAGTTCAGCAAGCTGATGATGCCCCTTTTGCTGGTGATCATCATCTTGTTGGTTGTGCTAAGTGTGTCGATGCCTGGTGCCGGCGATGGATTGTCGTTTTTGTTGCATCCCGACTTCTCACGTGTCACCCCGCGTGTAGTGTTCAGTGCCATGGGTCAGGCTTTCTTCTCTCTGTCCGTCGGTATAGGATGTTTGGTCACCTATTCTTCTTATTTTAGCAAGGAGACCCGTTTGCTTCCCTCTGCCCTGAATGTATGTGTCATTGACACCATGGTTGCCATTCTTGCAGGTTTCATCATTTTCCCTACCGTATTCTCTGTGGGTGTGCAACCCGATGCGGGACCTGGTTTGGTGTTTGTCACACTACCCAACGTCTTCAACCATGCTTTTGGTGATGCGGCCTGGGTGGGCGACATCTTTAGCATACTCTTCTATCTGCTTTTGTTGCTGGCCGCTTTGACCAGTAGCATTTCCATGCATGAGATTAGTACTGCATACATACGTGAGCATTACCACGTGTCTCGCTCGCGTGCGGCATGGATTGTGACGGGTGTGTGTATGTTCCTGGGAACTCTCTGTTCGCTGAGTTTCGGTCCTTGGCAAGATGTGACGATTTTTGGCATGGGATTCTTCGACCTCTTTGATTTCCTCACCGCTAAGTTCTTCATGCCTTTGGGAGGCATTGGCTTATGTCTTTTTGTGGGGTGGTATATGGATAAGAAGACGGTACGTGATGAATTGACCAACTCAGGTACGGCACCCACCTCGCTTTATGGAGTGTTCATGTTCCTGGTTCGTTTTGTGGCTCCTGTTTGCATTGCCCTGGTGTTTCTCAACGAGTTGTTTGGTAATCTGATTTTTGACTAAGTAATCATATAGCGAGAAGCATTGCTTCTCCTTAAAAAAATATAAGAAAGTGGCAGAAAGAGGTAGTTTTGGCAGTAAGTTAGGTGTTGTGCTTGCCTCCGCAGGCAGCGCCGTGGGTTTAGGTAATATCTGGCGTTTTCCCACAGAGGTGGGTGAAAATGGTGGCGCCGCCTTTATTCTCATTTATCTGCTTTGCGTAGTGCTGATCGGCATGCCGGTGATGCTGAGTGAGTTTGTGATAGGCCGTCATACGCGCTCCAACACGGCTACTGCCTATCAGAAGCTGGCGCCAGGCACCTGGTGGCGTGTGCAGGGTGGTATGGGCGTGTTTGTGGCTTTTATCATTATGTGCTACTATGTGGTAGTCTCTGGATGGACGCTCTATTATGCCTTTTCATCCTTGGTGGGAGCATTGCAATATACGGGTGACGATGCTAACTACTTTTCTGATTTCTTTGACAGCTTTGTGTCGCATCCTTGGCTGCCTGTGGCTTTCTCTGTGCTTTTCATGGTTATGGTGCACTTCATCATTGTAAAGGGGGTGCAGAATGGTATTGAGCGCTTCAGCAAGGTCATGATGCCCATGCTTCTGCTCATCATCGGTGTGCTTGCAGTATGTGCATTTTCGTTGCCAGGCACAAACGAGGGATTGTCATATCTGCTCAAGCCCGATTTCTCTAAACTGACGGCCAGCACGGTGCTAAGTGCCATCGGTCAGGCTTTCTTCTCGCTGAGTATTGCCATGGGGTGTCTGTGCACCTATGCCAGCTACTTCCGAAAGGACACCAACTTGGTCAAGACCGCATATAGTGTCTGTGTCATCGATACCATAGTGGCATTGATGTCGGGCTTTATCATCTTTCCCGCTGTGTTCAGCGTTCCAGGACTTGACCCAGAGGAGGGAGCTGGTCTTGTGTTCAAGTCGTTACCTTACATTTTCTCACAGGCATTCCGCTCAATGCCAGTCATGGGTTACGTGTTCTCCTTGTTATTCTACCTCTTGCTGTTCCTGGCAGCCTTGACCAGTGCCATCAGCATTCATGAGCCTGTTACAGCCTATTTGCATGAGGCGCATCAGATGTCGCGCAAGAAAGCTGCAATGTGGGTATCGGTGGTGTGCATGACCTTGGGCGTGGTATGCTCGCTTTCGTTTGGCGTTTTGAGTGATTTCACCTTGTTCGGAAACACCATCTTCGATAATTTTGATGCCTTGCCCTCTGTGATTCTTATGCCTTTGGGAGGTATCATCATATCACTTTTCACAGGATGGTATCTGGATAGGAAACTGCTTCGTGACGAACTTACCAACCAGGGTAGTCTTACTTTCCGCTTCTTTAAGGTTTACATCTTCCTGCTTCGTTGGATTATCCCTGTAGCCATTGGCCTGGTGTTCGTTAACCAGTTCGTAGGACTTGGTTAAGTTCATAATTCATAGTCTTAGTTAACTAAAGTTTCCCATCTTAAGGAAGTTATTAGGAAGTTAATGAAGTTAAAGAAGTTAAAGGACGAATGTCCTGCTCCTTGAATGCATATAGCAAACGTATTACTTTTGACCGCTGTCAAAAGTCCTTTAACTTCCTAAGCGACGGCGGAGCGATAACTTCCTTTAACTCCCTTTAACTTCCTAAGTTTCAGCATCCCAAAGGGGTGGGAAACTTCAATTGGTTAAGTTCATAATTCATAGTTCATAGTTTTTTCATGTCCTTATATTTTGCATACCGAGGCCATATACGACAACTATGAACTTTGCACTAAGCAACCACTATGAACTATTCAAAGCTAATGTAGGGCTCCAGTCTTGCTTTGTCTTCCTCAGAAAATTCAGAGAGGAAAAGCAGTTCTTGCCACGTTTTGATGTCGCCATAAATCCTCACACGCTCGGTAATTTGTTTGGCTTGTGAGTAGGTGATGTAGGGATGGCGGTTCAATTCTCGCGTGCTGAGTTTGTTGATACGAAGTTTCTTGATGCTTGTCTTCTGGATGGTGATGTATTGCTCAATACCTATTGGCAGAAAGTCAAGTGCCTCGTCGTTCAGCTGCCTTACGGAGACATAGCCTCCCAGTCTCTCGCCATACTCTGCAATTCGTCTGGCATAGTAGGGTCCTACTCCAGGAATCTTTTGCAAGGTGTTGGTGTCTGCCGTTGCCAGGTCAATGCGCTCGCCCGTGTTGAGTTTTGCGATGCGGTTGGAGGAATAGAAAGGTGATGTGTTACGCTTGCGGTATTGCAAGCTATCAGAAGTTCCAGTTTTTCCAGACAATCCGGATGTGTTGGATGTTCCAGATAATCCGGATTGTCCGGGAATTCCGGATGAACCGTTTTCTCCAGTGGATGCGTTTCTGTGTGTGTGGTTGTTTCGGGCATACACGTCCTCCGTATCTGCCAGATATTGGAATGCCTTGCCGATACGTATCAGAGGTTCGATATGTTCCCATTGCCCTACGGTAAGACCATAGAGGCGTTTGAAGTCCTCGGGTCGGTGATATGCTCCTCCCTTTCGTCTGTACTTGATGACGTTCTGTGCCTGGAATGGTGAAAGTCCTACGCTGACCAGTGTGGCAGAATCTGCGGTGTTGGGATCGAACGTGATATGGGCCAGTTGTAAGGTGTCCTCTGCGTCATTCTGAGCACTTCCATTAAGGTCTTGTGCAGAAGAGGCACTAAGCCCGTTTCCACTCTTGTTGACTTTGCCGTTGGCCAAAGCCTCTTCCTCTCCTTTTGATTTCCTTATGAGCATAAAAACAAGAGTGCCGATGACAACTGCAACAAGTATAAGTTGCAGTATCATCAGCGCCTTTTGTTCGTTTCTTCTCTTCATGTGGAACTTACTGCAGAGGATTCCATCCCTGTGCCTTGAGGTCAAACTCGCTACCGTCGCGACAAATGAGTTTCTTGCCCTCTGTGGCTGCGGTAATGTAGCCGATGACGCGTACGTCCTCAATCTTGCTTACCACATCGTTGGCGGTTAGAGGCACGGTGAAAAGCAGTTCGTAGTCCTCACCACCATTTAGTGCGCAGGTGGTGACGTTCAGGTTGAACTCTTCTGCTGTCGCTGCCGTTTGGTAGTCAAGGGGGATGCGGTCTTCGTAGAGTCGGCACCCTACGCCGCTCTGCTCGCAGATGTGCATGATCTCGCTCGACAAACCGTCGCTGATGTCCATCATGCTGGTGGGACGTATGTCCGCCTCTGCCAGTCTCTCTATGATGTCCTTTCGTGCCTCGGGTTTGAGTATGCGTTCCAGGAGATATTCGCGTCCGCTGAAGTCTGGCTGTGCGGGTTCCAGTGTCTGCCCCTTTTTCTGTGCCTCGCGCAGCTGTTCGTTGAAGACGGCTTTCTCACGCTCCAGCAACTGCAGGCCCATGTAGGCTGCACCCAGATTTCCGCTGACGCATATCAGGTCGGTTTCCTTGGCTCCGTTTCGTTCTACCACATCCTCAGGCTTTGCTTCTCCGATGCAGGTGATGCTGATGGCAAGTCCAGTTAGCGAGGAGGTGGTGTCGCCGCCGACGAGGTCAACGTGGTGCAGTTCGCATGCCATGCGTAATCCGTCGTAGAAGTCTTCCATGTCTTCCACGGTGAAGCGTTTGCTCAGGGCAATGCTTACCACCAGTTGTCTTGGCGTACCGTTCATGGCATACACATCGCTGATGTTGACTATGGCAGACTTGTAGCCAAGATGCTTCATGGGGGTGTATTGCAAGTCGAAGTGCACTCCCTCCATGAGCATGTCGGTGGTTACAAGCACGCGTTTTCCCTCAGCATACTGCATGATGGCGCAGTCGTCACCCACACCCTTTATGGTGCTTTCGTTTACGTTTTTTATGTCTTGGGTGAGGTGCTTTATCAAACCAAACTCACCTAACTTTGATATTTCCATAAAGATCAGCTTCTCTTTATCATCTCTCTCATAATCTCTGCCATCAGGGGCTGCACGGCATTGGCAGCCTTTTGCACCTCCTCGTGGCTCACTTCCACAATCTTGCCTTCCACACCAATGTCGGTGATGATGCTCATGCCAAACACCTTGATGCCACAATGATGTGCCACGATGACTTCGGGCACTGTGCTCATTCCTACAGAGTCGGCACCCAGAATGCGGAACATCTTGTATTCTGCGGGAGTCTCAAAGGTAGGACCTTGTGTGCCAAGGTAAACTCCATGCTGCACCTCGATACCCTTCTCCCTGGCAATCTCGTCAGCCAGTGCTACAAGCTGCTTGTCGTAGGCTTCGCTCATGTCGGGGAAGCGGGGTCCCGTGGGGAAGTTCGGTCCGTGCAAGGGATGTCCGGGGAAGAAGTTGATGTGGTCGGTGATAATCATCAGGTCTCCTATCTTGAAGGTGGGGTTGGTACCTCCTGCCGCATTACTTACAAAGAGGGTCTTGATGCCCAGCTCGTACATCACGCGTATGGGGAAGGTTACCTCCTTCATGCTGTAGCCCTCGTAGAAGTGGAAGCGTCCCTGCATGGCCAGTATGTCCTTGCCACCGAGTTTGCCGATGAGAAGGCATCCGCTGTGCCCCTCTACGGTGCTTACGGGCATGTTGGGTATCTCACTATATGGGATGCGGTCCTTGACCTCTATCTCGTCTGCCAGTTTGCCGAGGCCGGTGCCCAGCACGATGGCTGTCTCAGGCTGTGTGCTAATTCTTGCTTTCAGCCAGGTTGCTGTTTCTTGAATCTTTGCGTACATATCCTATAATTTCTTCGTTTAACGTATCTTGTTCGTCTCTCATGATTTTCACTTGTATGGGTAGGGCATAGATGCACTTCTTTACGGGTTCCGACAAGTAGGGGCACAGGCGCAGGCGGGTGGCATCCTTCTCGGTGGTAATGATAAGACGTGGCGAGGGCATCTCGTGGTACGTCTTTTCTATTTGTTCTGCATCTGCCTTTGTAAAGAAGTGGTGGTCGGGGAAGCTCACGGGAGTGATGCGCCGTGTATATCTGCTTATGTCCATCCTCATTTGCTCTGGCGATGCTATGCCTGTAAGCAGCATCACGTGTTCCTCTGCCTCTATGGACTTGAGCGTGCGCCTTTTGTCCGTGAAGACACCTTGCATCTCACCATATTCGAAGGTACTGAACAACAGCTTCTGGTAGGGTCTCAGCGTTATGCTGTTCTGTATCACACGGAAGCTCATGGGTGTCATGTCTGCCGGACATTTCGTGACAATCACCATGCTGGCTCTTTTGCATCCTTTGGCCGATTCGCGTAGCCTTCCTGCGGGCAGCAGCACGTCTTCGTTCATCATGCGGTGATAGTCGGTAAGCATAATGCTAAGCCCTGGTTTCACGTATCGGTGTTGGAAGGCATCATCCAGCAGGATGACTTGCACGTCGCGCGTGCTCTCGTCATGCAGCAGATGGTCTATTCCTCTTCTGCGGTTGCCGTCCACGGCTACGTATATGTCGGGAAACTTCTGCTTTATCTGCCAAGGCTCATCGCCTATCTCTCTCATGGTGCTGTCTGTCTGGGCCAGTTTGTAGCCTCTGCTTTTCCGCTTGTAGCCTCTGCTTAGCACGGCTATCTTGTATTGGTCCTTCAGCAGTCTTATCAGATATTCCACGTGAGGCGTCTTGCCGGTACCTCCCACGGTGATGTTGCCCACACAGATGACAGGGATAGGGTAGGACTCGCTTTTGAGTACCTCGACGTCAAACAACCAGTTGCGTGTGGCAGTTACTGCGCCATAGATCCAGCTCAGTGGCAGCAGCCATCGGTTTATCTTGATCAAATCGCTTTCCATGTCCCTTCCGTGCCTCTCAGCTGTTCTTAGTTGTTGATGATGAGTTTGTAGGGCATCTTTGCCTGCACCTTATTCATGTGCTTGATGTTTCTCACCTCGGTGAAGATGTCGTAGTACTCACCCAGCATCGACTTCATCTGTCCCTCCATGTAGTCACCGCTTAGGTCGTTCTCACTCATCACCTTCTCCAGCCACGACTTCTTGGCGGGATATTGTTCCGTGACGTATTCCGTGGTCTTGGCCAGTTTTGCTGCAGCCTTGATAGCCGCTTGCAGGTCACCCATCTCGTCCACCAGTCCCAGTTTCAGTGCCTGCTCTCCTGTCCATACACGACCCTCGGCTATGGCCTTCACGCTGTCTTGTGTCAGATGTCTTCCCTCTGCCACACGGCGTGTAAAGAGGTCATACCCACGCTCTACATACGCCTGCATCAGTCTTCCCTCGCTATCGTTCATGCCACGGCTCATGGTGCCGAAGTCTGCGTGCTCGTTGGTCTTTACCATGTCGTAGTGCAGACCTACTTTCTCTGTCAGCAGGTTGCTTGCATCGGGCACCATGCCAAAGATTCCAATCGAACCTGTCAGGGTGGTGGGCTCGGCCACGATGCGTGAGGCGTTGCATGAGATGTAGTAGCCTCCGCTGGCTGCCATACCGCCCATTGAGATGACTACGGGCTTCTCTGCCTTGAGCAGACTTATCTGTCGCCATATCTGTTCGCTGGCGTATGCACTTCCGCCTCCTGAGTTCACACGTATCACCACGGCCTTGATGCTCTTGTCCTTCATCAGTTTGTCGAGGTCTTTGTTCATAGGCTCGGGTACGATGCTGCCCAGCATGCCTCCGGTCAATCCGCTTGTGGTGTCGTCGGCAATGTCGCCGTATGCGTAGTACACGGCTATGCAGTCCTCAATCTTTTTCAGGTTGAGCTGTGTGGTGTTCATCTTGGCAGGGCTGATGAAGCTTATGCTCTCGTCTTCCTCCTTGCCGGCCTTCTTCTTCAGCAGGTCTCTCACCTCATCCTTGTAGCAGAGTTTGTCCACCATCTTCTCCTTCAGTACGAAGGTGGGGTCTTTCAGCATCAGCATGCTGTCGGCAAGTGCGTTCAGTCTTTCCTTGCTTATCTTGCGCGATGCTGCCACGTCCTTGAGGGTGTTGCCCCAGATGCTCGTCAGATAGCTGTTCACCTGCTCCCTGTTGGGCTCGCTCATGGCGGTGTTGATGAAAGGCTCTACCGCGCTCTTGAATGTGCCTACCTTATATACCTGCATCTTTATGCCCATCTTCTCCATCAGTTCGGTGTAGAAGGTGATTTCGGCCGACATGCCATGCCAGTCGAGCATACCTGTGGGATTCATATACACCTCGTCGGCTGCAGAGCAGATGTAGTAGCTTCCCTGCGAGTAGGTATCGCCATAGGCCACCACAAACTTCTTGCTTTCCTTGAAACGGAGTATGGCCTGGCGTATTTCCTGCAGCATGGCGGGCGAGCCGCTTATGGCTCCTCCTTCAAGATAGATGCCTATGATGTTCTCGTTATTCGATGCACGTTCAATGGACTCCAGTATCTCGTCTAAACCCACGCTTTGCTCTTCACCTGTAAGCATGGCCATGGGTGAGCCTTCTGCACGTTCTGCCAGCTGGCCCGATAGCTTGATGCGCAGTATGGTGCCTTCTTTCACTTTTGTGTTGGCTTCCGAGGCTACGATGCCTGCTATTCCAATCATGGTGAAGATGAACAAGAGTATTGTCCACACAAAAAGGCCCAGCATAGTGGCACCAAACATTTTGAAGAAGTCTTTCATTTTTTTAGTTCTTTGTTTTCCAATGTGTTCTTGTTGATTATCTCTGTGCAAATTTACGAAAAAGCAGATTAAATGCCAAATTATAGCCGAAATATTTGGTTAAATCGTAAAAATGCCGTACTTTTGCATACAAATCTGCGCCTGTGGTGGAATTGGTAGACACGCCAGACTTAGGATCTGGTGCAGCGATGCGTGTAGGTTCGAGTCCTATTAGGCGTACATGAAAGAGGCTTTCGAGCCTCTTTTTTTGTGGATCTTCTTTAATTTCGTTGAAACTTTTTATAGCCTTCGGCTTGAACTGGCCTTTAGGCCTACTTTTGTCCCGTAGGCAAAAGTCGCGAGACCGAAGGCAAGTCCGAAGGATACGAAGTACAAATCTATTTGAAGAAATTTCCACTTAAGATTTCTAAGAAGTTGAGATTTCTTGCGTTAGCAATAAAAAATCAACTAAATTGACGAAGAACCTTTTTTGTTTTGGAAAAGCACCTCTCCCTTCCGTGGCAGATTTCAACCGATTTTAAACAGATGTGACATTGCTGCCACCCCATGATACCGCAATCGCATTTGTCAAGTTCCTTTATTTTATGCAACCTGGTGTCATCTTTCTGCAAGGATTCTTTTGTAATCTTTCGGGTTGCACTCGGGGATAACACGCTTTGCTTACGTCTGGCTTACGTGTTTTGACGTAAGCCAGACGTAAGCCAATTGTTCGCTGATAGGGTGCTGGTTGGAGGAAAAACGTAGTAAATCGGCTTTATTTTTCCGTATGCAAAGATACAAAACTATTTTCCGTATTGCAAATATTATTATGAAAATGTATAGTTTTATGCACAATATTTACATTATGTCAATTACTCAAGTTTAGCATTTGCGAAACTTGAGTTAGCAATTATCTATTTCTCCGATGGTAAGGCCAGTATATTTTGCTATTAGTTCTGCTGGCATACCATCTGCCTTCATTTGTCTGGCAACAGCAATGGCTTTCTGTTCTTCACCTTCGGCTATTCCTTCTGCACGACCTTCTGCACGACCTTCTGCACGACCTTCTGCACGACCTTCTGCACGACCTTCTGCACGACCTTCTGCACGACCTTCTGCACGTCCTTCTGCACGACCTTCTGCACGACCTTCTGCAAGTCCCTCTTCCCGAGCGACCTTTTTCTCGCGTGCC
>JAZLKL010000033.1:0-16283 GCA_045597585.1 Bacteroidaceae bacterium
CATCCCGTTAGGGTGACGCTTCGCACAAAGTGCAGAAGAACTTCCTTTAACTCCCTTTAACTTCCTAAGTTTCAGCAGCCCAAAGGGGTGGAAAACTTTAATAACCTAATCCCCCGGAACAAGCCGAATAACCCCCACTGAGTTCTCGGGAAGGGTGAAGGTGAAGGTACCACTCACCTCGCCCAGCTGCTTAGTGTGAGGCACCACAGCCTCAGTATAGCTGAAACGACGGCCAAAGCCTGGGAAGCCTCCCATACGGGGACGGGCAGGACGGGGCTCCTCGTGACTGGAATACAGATTCTGATCGCCCTGGTTCTTCACCGTGACATCGTGCGAGGAAATGAAATCGTACTGAGCCTCATAGGTAAGACCATTGTCGAGCTGAAGGGTGAGCTCCTTGTCCACCGCCTCGGCGTTGACAATCTTGACATACACCGTGCCGGTGGCACTGTCGAGAGTGGGTGAGGTATAGATAAGCGAATCGACCTCGGCGCCCTTCATCACGTCACTCATCGCGAAAGCACGGTCGCCTCCCTGCGAGAAGAGCTGCTGGTAGTAGTAGTTGCACGAGCGCCACATGCCTCGGTTGTCAAACCAGATAAGGTTGGAATCCCACTTGTTGAAGCCTTTCTTGCAGAACAGGGGGGCATAGGCTGCCATCACCACCATGTCGGCATTACGCTCCAAACCGGTCCAATAGGCTGCCTCTGCCATGGCCGAGGCATACATGTTGTTAGTGCCGTTGTTGGCAAACTCACCCACGAAGACACGCGTAGGACGACTGCGGTCGTAGGTCCTGCCTTCTGCCCCTCGCACCTTGTCGGCCTGGTAACGGTCGCGGTGCTTGTAGAACCACTCATCATTCTTATAGTAATGCTCATCGACATAGGTGTCGGCATAGTGCGCATCAATCTGGGCGTAGTTGGCATTAAACTCACGTCCGGCATCGGCCGCACCCGAGGTAGAGACAATGACGATGTCGGGGTACTGTGCCTTGACGGCCTTGTAGATGATGTCGAAACGCTCCCAGAACTCCTTGCCCTGGTTCTCGTTGCCAATACCCAGGTACTTGAGGTGGAAGGGTTCGGGATGACCCATCTGCGCACGCCTGCTACCCCACTCGGTGCTCACATCGCCATTGCAGAACTCAATGAGGTCGAGCGCATCCTTCACAAAGATGTCATGGAAACGCTTACGGTCGGCCTCCGTGTCAAGGGGAGCAATATAACTGTGACGCGCAAACTGACAGGTGACGCCATTGTTCAACACCGGCAGGGGCGAGGCTCCCAAGGCTTCGGCCATGAGGAAATACTCATAGAAGCCCACGATCTGCGACGTCCAGTAACCCCAGTGGTTGCGGAAGCCCACACGATCCTCGGGAGCACCCACGCTGTTCTTCCAGAACACCTGGCCGAAGTAGTTGGGTCCCTCGGAGGCACATCCACCGGGGAAACGCATGAACTTGGGATGCAGGGCCTCCAGAGCCTCGAGCAGATCCTTGCGGAAGGGACCGTACTTGCCTTCCTTCCACAGGCGTGAGGCCTCGGGCAACAGCGTCACGTAGTCGAGATAGAACACTCCCTTGCCCTCGGCCTTGATGACCAGACGGGAGTCGGCATCACGCTCCGCCACAAGCTGACCGCCAAACTTCCTCCAGTGGCTCTGCAGGTCGGGAAGCGTGACGACATTGCTGTTCGCCTTGCCGTCCTTATCCTCAAGATACACTTTCACATCACCGCTGTAAGTCTCTGCCTGTAAATACATCTCGAAGTTGTAGAGCGCATCCTTCTCGGCAGGGATGGAGGGAGTCTGCGTGTTATTGGAATAGGTGGCGCCACGCTGCTTGGTGTAGGGAGCGATGCCATAGCCATTGGCCCCGATGCCCATACCCTCGGCACCAGGTTGGGTGATGTCGAACCTCACACAGTACTGCTCATAGCGCAACTCGTCATCGTAGGCATCGTTAGGATCGTAGTCATAATAGCGGGGAAGGCTGCGCAGGGGATGATCGTTGACGACACGCACCGTACCGGCACTGCCCTCGCTCCTGAGCACCGTCCAGCCAAAGATGAGGGTGTCGCTCCTGGAGAACTCGTTGTCGGGACCCTGGGGTACGTTGTAGGCCTGGAAGGAATGGTTCTGGATGAGCTGGGCACAGATGCCACCATCGAGCGACTGGTTGATGTCCTCGAAGAAGATGCCGCTGAGGGTGGGACTGATGTGGATGCCCTTCTGGGCCGTGGTGAGGGTCACGCTACGCTTCTGGGCCGACTTGAAGCCCTGGAGCTGCAACATCTTCTCGGCCATGCGATAGCCCATGAGACGCATTCCCTCGGTGTTGAAATGGAACTGGTCGCCCGTGCTCTGACAACCCAGGGACGAGATGACGTAGGAGTTGGGCAGCACCTTGGGCAGGTGGGGCAGGATGGTCTCGTTGAAGGCATAGCACGCCCCACCCTGCTCCTTGCTCTTCAGCTCGCCCGCCAGCAGAGGCACGTCCTTTGGCTTCAGCTTCAAGTCCTTGCACAGGTCGTGGTAGATCTTGGCCAGCTTGCGGGGCCATTCAGGGTCATCGCTGTTCGACTCGCCCTGATGCACCAGGATGCCCTTGATGACGCCATCCTTCTGTGCCAGACGGGCCATCTCGACAAGGCGCTGGTAGGGATTGCCGTCATAATGCTTCACGATGTCCTTCATCCAGTCGCGCTCACCGTCAATGTAGGGTTTGTAGGCATCCTTGTCCCACAGCTCGATCTTGGCACCAGCCACAGACACGTTGATGACGCCGATGCGATAGTCCTCGGGCATCTCCTCTATCATCTTACGACCAAAGAAATCGACAGGCCCCATATTGTTGCTCTCCCTGCAGATGGGAGGAACGGCCGTGTACCAGTTGCCCTTGGTGCGACTGTACCGGGGCATGTCGGCCGCACACATAAACTGAAAGCGTGGATCGTTGAAGTCCTTGTCCTGCTCGGCCGGCTGGGCACCAGCCTCCATGTTGGACTGGCCAAGGCACAGATAGATGTGAAACTTGGGGTCGCGCTTGCCAAAGGCCATAAGCGGCAACACAAATAATGCCAAAAGCGTAATGTGAATCTTTTTCATGTATGTTGAGAATTTAAATTTTTTAAAATTGGAAGTTAGCGCTTCGCTTAACTTCGGGGGAGTTATCGCTTCGCTTGGGAAGTTAAGGGAAGTTAGCTTCGCGGAAGTTAAAGGACGATACATTTGTCTGATGCATTCGTCGCTTCGCTTAACTTCGGGGGAGTTAGCGCTTCGCTTAACTTCGGGGGAGTTAGCGCTTCGCTTGGGAAGTTAAAGGAAGTTAGCTTCGCGGAAGTTAAAGGACGATACGTTTGTCTGATGCATTCAAGAAGCAGGACATTCGTCCTTTTACTTCCTAAGCGACGAAGGAGCGGTAACTTCCTCTAACTTCCTTTAACTTCCAAAAAACTTTAACTTCCAAAAAACTCTAACTTCCAAAAAACTCTAACTTCCTTTTATCCCTCAAAGTTAATAAGAAAATACCAATAAGCCGATACAAAAGTGTCATTTTCATCAAAAAAAATGTATCAAAATGGTTGTTTCAACGAAATTAACACAATTTTACAACAGATTTTGAGCAGAAAATGGGCGCAAAAGGATAGTTTTACGAAAAAAAGAATTATCTTTGTACACACAAGTAAATCTACGACGATGAATAACAAGCGTTTGCTTTTCTCCTATATAAATATAAGCATTTTGTGTTTTCTGCTCGGCATCAACGCCAAGGCAGAAGATACGAAGCAAATCTCCACGTTCGAGAGACTGACTACCGAGCAAGGTCTGACTGACGACACGATAGCCACCCTGACGCAACTGAGCAACGGCGACATCGCCATCAGGCACAACCATAGCATTGACGTGATGCACGGCGACCAGATCACGAAGACGCCCATACGCGAGGACTATGCCATGAACATCAGCGTTGTGCACTGGGCACGTACCAGCCGGTATGACAACAACAACCAGCTGTGGATGAAGCAGACGGGACGTGCCTACTGCTTCGACCTGAAGACAAACGCCTTTGTGGATATGAGCCACCAGGACTACGAGGACGTGTTTGTGGACGAGAGCCATAACCTGTGGTTCCTCAAGGACTCGACCCTGAGCACCACCGTCAACGGAAAGCCATTGGAGGTGAGCGTGCGCGGAAAGCAAAGCACGCTGCAGTCGGTGGACCTGGATGACGACAAGCTGTACGCCTTCTACAACGATGGCGACCTGCGATGCCTGTCCGTCAACGACAGCCGACTGCTCTACAGCAAGCGTGCCTACCCCGAGGAGGAGACGCACAACTATGATGCGTCGTTCACCATCCGCAAGGGCAACAACCACACGTACTACCTGCTCAAGCACAACTATCACAAGTGCATCTTCCTGGCGTTCAACACCGAGCAGCAGGAATGGCGCACCATCTTCGAGACCATCGACGACATCGGCTTCCACTGTCTGGCCATGCCCTCCGAGGAGATTGCCGTGGTAGGTTGCTCACGAGGCATCTGGCTCATCGACGTGGCTACGGGAAAGATTGAGAGATGCCCCTCGTTCACCCTGGCCGACGGCACCGAACTGAATACGGGCGTCAATGCCGTGCTGCATGGACAGGATGGAAGGTTCCTCATTGGCACCTACGATAGCGGACTGCTGATGGCCGACAGCCTCTTTGCCCCCGAGAGCCATCTGATGCAGATCATCATAGCCGTACTGGTGGGGGTCATCCTGGTGGGCATCGTACTGATAATGCGCTACCGCCTGACGCAGAAGCGAAAGGAGGAACAGCTGATGGCCAGAATACACGAGCTGATGACACTCAACCACAAGCAGGAGCACGAGGAGGAGGAAGAGGAGACGAAGCAGATAAGCGAACTGTCGGGGCGCGACATGGAGATTCTGAAACAGGCCACGGCCCTGGTGAAGAAAAACATCAGTCAGCAAGGCTACAACGTGGATGACCTGGCGCACGACATGGCGATGGAGCGTACTGGACTGTACCGCCACCTGAACCGCATCATACAGCAGTCGCCCTCGGCCTTCATACGAGGCATCAGAATGGAACGTGCCATGGAACTGGTGAAGGAGAAACGAATGAGCGTCACCGAGATTTCCGAGCATCTGGGGTTCTCGTCCGTGAGCTACTTCTCGAAATGCTTCAAGGACTACTATGGGTTCACACCCACGGAGTGTAAGGAGTAGGACAGAAATGCAGCAACGCTGCATTTGGAAGCGATCGCTTCGGGGGAGTTAGCGCTTCGCTTGGCTTCGGGGGAGTTAAGGGAGTTAAGGGAGTTAAAGGAGTTAAAGGAGTTAAAGGAGTTAAAGACGATACATTCGTCTGATGCATTCGTCGCTTGCTTAACTTCGGGGAAGTTCTTCTGCACTTTGTGCGAAGCGTCACCCTAACGGGATGCCGAGCGATCGCTTCGCTTGGGAAGTTAAAGGAAGTTAGCTTCGCGGAAGTTAAAGGACGATACATTCGTCTGATGCATTCAAGAAGCAGGACATTCGTCCTTTAACTTCCTAAGCGACGAAGAAGCGGTAACTTCCTCTAACTTCCAAAAAACTCTAACTTCCAAAAATACTTCCAAAAGAAAAGATAACTATGATAAAACTAAACAACGGTGCTAACATACCACAGATTGGTGTGGGCACATGGACGCTACGCGACGAGACAGCGACAAACAACGTGAGAATGGCTCTTGAAGCCGGATTCAGACACATCGACACCGCACAAGGGTATGACAACGAGGCGGAAGTAGGTCAGGGCATTCTGGACAGCGGTGTGCCACGACAGGACATCTTCCTGACCACCAAGGTGGCTACCAACATCATGCGCGAGGGAGAGAGCGCCATACGCCACTCCATCGACCAGAGTCTGGCCAAACTGAAGACCGACTACCTCGACCTGCTGCTCATACACTGGCCTGTGAAGGACTGTGTGAAGACTACCTGGCAGATCATGGAGGAGTATGTGAAGGACGGTAAGGTGCGCTCGATAGGAGTAAGCAACTTCAACCCACACCATCTGAACGACCTCCTGACGTATGCCGAGATTCGCCCCGTCATCAACCAGATTGAGGTGCATCCACTCATGACACAGGAGGACATCATCGAATATAACCGTCAACTGGGCATACAGATTCAGGCATGGGGACCCTTCGGACAAGGTGACATCGACGTGGTGGGACATCCGCTGCTGCAGTCGCTCGCCAAGCAGTACGGCAAGACTCCCTCGCAGATTGTGCTCAGATGGATTGTGCAGCAGGGACTTATCACCATTCCTCGAGCCAAACCCAACCATTTCGCTGAAAACCTTGAGGTTATGCAGTTCGAACTGAAGGACGAAGATATGAAGGGCATCAGCGCTCTCAACCAGAACCTGCGCTCAAACAAAAACAACGATCCAGAAACTTTTCCTTGGTAAAAATAACTATGAAAGTAATCATTTTAAACGGCAGTCCGAAAGCTGACGGGAATACTGCCACCGCCTTGCACGAGGTGGAGAGAGTGCTACAACAACAAAGTATTGAGACGGAATGGATTCATGTGGGACATAGGTCGATACATGGTTGCATTGCGTGCAACAAATGCTGGGACACGGGGGTATGCGCCTTTGGCGACATCGTGAACGAACTGTCCGTCAAGATGAAAGAGGCTGACGGCCTACTGATAGGTTCACCGGTGTATTTTGCGTCTCCCAACGGAACCCTGCTTGCCCTACTAGACCGTCTGTTCTACTCCAACCTGCACGCAGACTGGACCATGAAGGTGGGGGCATCGGTAAGCATTGCCCGACGCGGAGGGGCAACCTCGACCATGGAGGTGCTCAACAAGTATTTCCTGAAGACCAACATGCCGGTAGTGCCTTCGCAATACTGGAGCATAGCGCACGGAACCGATCCGGGCGAGGTAAACAAGGACGAGGAGGGTATGCAAACCATGCGACAACTGGGCTTGAACATGGCTTTCATGATCAAATCCATTCAGCTGGGCCTACAGCAATTCGGCTCACCCAAGATACAAGAACCACTTGTGGAGACACATTATATAAGGTAAATCATGGAGTTATTTTGGGAGTTAAAGGAGTTAAAGGAGTTAAAGGAGTTAAGGACGAATGTCCTGCTTCTTGAATGCATCAGACAAATGTGTCGTCCTTTAACTTCCGCGAAGCTAACTTCCTTTAACTTCCCAAGCGAAGCGATAACTCCCCCGAAGCTAAGCGAAGCGTTCGCTCGGCATCCCGTTAGGGTGACGCTTCGTACAAAGTGCAGAAGAACTTCCCCGAAGTTAAGCGAAGCGACGAATACATCAGACAAACGTATCGTCCTTTAACTTCCGCGAAGCTAACTTCCTTTAACTTCCCAAGCGAAGCGATAAATTCCCCGAAGTTAAGCGAAGCGATAAATTCCCCGAAGTTAAGCGAAGCGATAACTTCCCAATAAAAAAAAATCTATGAAAAAAACATTTTCCATCTTACTGTTGCTCACAGCAACACTATTCGTACACGCACAAGGACGACAGACAAGGTATGAAAGAGAGAACGACATACCCTACTCTACCTCAACAAACCAGTATGCGCAGGAACGATGCAAACTGGACGTATATTACCCTACCGACATGAAGGATGTACCCATTGTGGTATGGTTTCACGGCGGAGGCATCGAGGGGGGTAATAAGCACATCGACCCAGAACTGCAACGCAGCGGAATGACCGTTGTAGCTGCCAACTACCGTCTGCTGCCCAAAGCCAGCATCGACGAGGTGCTCGACGATGCCGCTTGCGCTGTGGCATGGGCTTTCAAGCATGCTGAGAAATACAATGGAAGCAAGAAGAAGATCTTTGTGGCAGGACATTCGGCTGGCGGCTATCTGCTCGACATCATCGGACTTGACAAGAAATGGCTCGCAAAATATGGGGTTGACGCCGACTCCATTGCAGGACTCATCCCCTTTAGCGGACAGGTGGTCACTCACTACAACATACGTAAGCAGCAGGGCATAGGACCCCTCCAGGCCACCATCGACAAGTATGCTCCACTGACCTACGTGCGCAAGGACTGTCCTCCTATGGTCATCATCTCGGGCGACCGCGAACTTGAACTCTATGGACGCTACGAGGAACAAGCCTACTTCTGGCGCATGCTTAAGCTTACTGGTCACCCCGACGTAACCCTCTACGAGATGCAAGGCTATGACCATGGGGCAATGCCACAACCTGCCTACAAGGTGATGAAGGATCACATCAAGCGTATCGTCAACAACCAAAGCTCAGCCATGCCCTCTCCCATCATCAAGACCGAAGAGCAGGCACAATATTGCTTTGCCTGGGATGAGACATACGCACGTCATGGGGCCACCATCGACAAGACAAAGCAACTGCCCATCCTGTACCTGGGAAGCAACGACGGCTATTACGACCTGACTGCCAAGACGGGGGCTTTGATACAAAACCTGAAGGACTTCACCATCTCTGTATATTTCAAGGTGGATGCAGAAAACAAACTCGACGGCTATGGTCATTTCCTCTTTGCATTCTCGCAACTGGCAGAGAACAAGGCTGAAGAAGGTCCTTACATGGCTATGCGTCTGAATGAGCAACGCTTTGAGACTTCTACAGGCGGATACAATCATGAGGAGATAGTAATGCAAGGTGGACAACCCAAACGCGATGTATGGGTTCACGCTCTCTTCCGTCAACAAGGAACCAAAGGTGAGCTCTACCTGGATGGTAAACTCATAGGCACCAACAACCACATGCCTGTGCTTGCCGAGATTTTCAAGGATGCTCCCGCCTACTGCTGGATTGGACGTGCTCCCTTCAAGGGTGACAAATACCTCACCCACTCTCATATAGCCGACTTCCGCATATACAACTATGCCGTCAGCAACAAGGAGTTGCAGGAACTATACAAACAAAAGGGGGTGCATAATTTAAAATGAAAAATTAAGAGAGAAGAAAGAAGAATGTAATTTGTTGGTGGAACGCACTTTTGGCGACGGCCTAAAATCGACGCAAAGGCGCAAAGGATTTAAAGTTTTTTAAAATTTTTGGAATTTTTGGTTCTATAAAAAAACTTTGCGCCTTTGCGTCTTTGCGTTTTAAAACTTTAACTCCATTAACCGTAAAAGGTAAAAGAAAATCGGCAAGCGTAAAACACTTGCCGATTGTCATTATGATAAGTATAAAACTTATTAGATTGCGAAGGGATTCTCGCCGGGATAGAGCTGACCTGCGGGGAGAGGAGTGTTGATATCCTCTACGCCGAGCATCTTGAGAGCCTCGAAGAGAACCTTGCCACAGTGCTCGAATGCGTATGCACCATGGTGGGGGAAACGCTTGCCCACGAGGACGTGACGATAGAAGCGAGCGAAACCAGGAATAGCGTGGATACCGATACCACCGAATGAGCAAGGATCAACATCGAGGAACTCACCCTGAGCAATGTAGCTGACGAGCTTGCTGTCGCTGTTGCTCTGGATACGGAACATAGTTGACTTGCCAGGCTTGATCTGACCCTCGAGGGTACCCTTGGTAATATCGGGACTCATCAGACGAGCCTGGATGAGCTGATACTTGATCTCGCAGCTCTTCATGCACTGTGAGCAGGTGTTACCACAGTGGAAGCCCATGTAGAGATCCTTCAGGTCTGCACCAGCGAGGCTTGCGCCAGCGGGGATAACGTCTGCGGGAACGCTGTTGTTGATATCGAGGAGAGTTGCAGGCTTCTCGGTAGCGCACTCTGCCATGTACTCAGAAAGAGCACCGTAGAGGTCAACCTCGCAAGCTACGGGAATACCACGACCGGTAAGACGTGAGTTAACGTAGCAAGGCTCGAACTCGAAGATGGGCTGCCATGCGGGCCAGCACTTGTTGGCAAATACAGCATACTTGCTGCCACCCTTGCCACTCTCGTACCAATCCAAGAGGGTAACCTCGAGCTGAGCCATCTTATTGATAACCTCAGGATACTTGTTGCCCTTGCCCAACTCAGCCTCCATATCCTTGGCAACGGCAGCGATGCGTGAATCGCCAGCGTGCTCGTCGAATGACTTCTTCAAGTCGAGCTCAGAGTTCTCCTGCACCTCGATGCCCAGGTCGTACATGGGCTGGATGGGAGCGTTGCAAGCCAGAAAGTCCCAGGGACGGGGACCGAAGCCGATAACCTTCAGGTTCTTGACACCAATGACAACGCGAGCGATGTTGCGGAAGTCAGCGAGCTCCTTGACAGCCTCCTCAGGAGTTACGTTGGGATACTCGGGGATATAAACCTTCAGACGACGGAGACCTACGCTATAAGAGAAATTGAGAACACCACAGAGAGCGTCGCCACGATCGTTAGCGAGGTTAGCCTTGCCTTCCTCCTTGGCAGCGATAACCATAGCGGGACCACCGAACTTCTGAACGAAGAGTGTGGTGGGACCCTCGGGACCGAAGTTGCCGAGGAACATACATACAGCGTTGATGCCATTCTCCTTAGCCCAGTCAAGAGCCTTGTAAGTGTCAACATCGTTCTCGATAGTAACGGGGCAGTCATACACTTCGGGCAGACCTGCCTTCTTAACTTCTGCCATTACAGCAGCCAAACGTGCCTGAGTCAGGGCGATGGGGAAGCAGTCGCGGCTAACGCCAACGATACCAAGCTTCACAACGGGTTGATTGATCATTTTTAATTAAAGATTTAAATTAAATTAATTTATTTTTGTTATTTTCTATTTAAGCCTACTTTTAGTTAGGTCTCTTACATTTTAGGCAAAGGTAATAAAAAAAATAATATCGCACGCTTTATTGCTTTATTTTTTTCACTAATAAAACAATTTTTAACGTAAATTGCCATTTCTCTTTGACAAAAAGAGGAGCAATTGCTATACAAATGCTACATCATATACCTACTATTAAGTAGCATTTATATGCGATTACATGTGATATTTTTACTTAAAAATTGCTAAATTTTACTTGAAATACCATTTTAGGCGATAACATTGTGACTTTTTATTGTATCTTTGCAGAAAGAAAACAAATTATAAATAAACTAAAACAAACATTATGATTAGACTGAACTGTTTCTTTCAAGCCAAAAAGAACAAATATAATGAAGCGCTGGAGGCAGCTATTCTGCTCACAGCAAAAAGCGTAAAGCACGAGGGCAATATTGCCTACGATGTATTTGAGAGTGCCACACGAAAGGACATCTTCATGATCTGCGAAACATGGGAAAGTCAGGAAGCACTTGACAAGCATAGCGCCACCCCCGAATTTGCAGAGTGTGTGCAGAAAATTCAGTCTTGTGGTGAACTAAAACTCGAGAAATTCGAGTTCTAATGCCTAAAACTCAAATTAGTATGACAACAAAAAACGTAAAATCCGCTGAAGGTAAGCTTGGCATTATGATTGTAGGAAATGGTGCCGTATCGACCACCTTCATGACTGGTGTTTTCATGGCACGTAAGGGATTAGCCAAGCCCGTGGGTGCAATGACCCAATACGACAAGATCAGAGTTGGGAAAGGGAGCGAAAAGCAATATCTACCGTATAACCAGATTGTTCCCTTAACCGACCTCAACGACATCGTCTTCGGTACATGGGACGTGTACCCACAGAATGCTTTCCAAAGCGCCATGTATTGCGAAGTGCTCAATGAGAAGGACATCTTACCCGTAAGAGAGGAACTGGAGCAGATTGTGCCCATGAAAGCAGCCTTTGACAAGAACTATGCCAAGCGTCTGGATGGCGACAACATAAAGGAGTGCCACACACGCTGGGAGATGGTGGAAGCGTTGCGCAAGGACATACGCGACTTCAAGACCCAAAACCAATGCGCCAGAATCGTGGTACTGTGGGCAGCATCCACCGAGATCTACGTACCCGTCAACATGCAAGTGCACGACACACTGGAGCACCTTGAACAAGCCATGAAGGATAACGATACCGTCAACATAGCCCCCTCCATGTGCTACGCATACGCAGCCTTGGCCGAAGGTGCTCCATTCATTATGGGTGCTCCCAATACCACAGTTGACATTCCCGCTATCTGGGAAATGGCAGAAAAGACAAAAATGCCTATTGCAGGAAAGGACTTCAAGACTGGACAGACACTTGTCAAGTCAGGCTTCTCCCCTATCATTGGTACCCGCTGCTTAGGTTTAAGCGGATGGTTCTCTACCAACATACTCGGCAACAGAGATGGCTTGGTACTTGACGAACCCGAAAACTTCCGCACTAAGGAGGTAAGTAAGCTATCTACCCTTGAGACAATACTGAAGCCTGAGGATCAACCCGATCTTTATGCAGACTATTATCATAAGGTACGCATCAACTATTATCCTCCCCGCAACGACAACAAGGAGGGATGGGACAACATAGACATTTTCGGCTGGATGGGATATCCTATGCAGATTAAAATCAACTTCCTCTGCAGAGACTCAATCCTCGCAGCGCCTCTATGCCTCGATCTGTGTCTGCTCTCCGACCTCGCAGCACGTGCCGGTCGTTATGGCATACAGCGCTTCCTCAGTTTCTATCTTAAGTCACCCATGCACGACTATACGCAGAAAGAGGAGCCTGTCAACAACCTATACCAGCAATACACCATGCTGAAGAATGCCATCCGCGAGATGGGCGGTTACGAGGCTGATGAGGAAATTGACTAAAAAGCCATAACAGCATAACGGCATACAACACCCCCGATGGCAAAGCATTCGTCGCTATCTATACCCGCGACGGCAAAGTGGAACTTTATAGTTGTGAGTCTCCTCATCTTTAGCTGAAACTAAAAGCAGATAGCAGAACTTTTTGGGAGCTCCACCACTTTGCAAGTAGTAAGTTAACAGACAAAAAAATGTGTCCCCAACAACGAGGACACATTTTTTATTATTATGATAATATATAAATGAATCAGATACAATCAAGACGCTTCTTGTAATCAACCATCTTGATGGCAGTAATAGCACATTCGTCGCCCTTATTGCCCAGTGAACCACCTGCACGCATCTCTGCCTGTTCCATATTATTACAGGTAAGCAAGCCGTATATTACAGGAATCTCATAGTCCTTGTTCAGAAGGGACAAACCCTCTGTAGTTCCCTCACAAATATAGTCAAAATGAGGTGTGTCACCACGAACCACACAACCAATGGCAATCACTGCATCAAACTTGCCACTCTTTACCATCTGAGTAGCACCATAGATGAGTTCAAAGCTACCAGGCACTGTTAGCACCTTAATATTAGCATCCTGAGCACCATTTTTCTTGAGAGTATCTACAGCACCCTGCATCAGGGCACCTGTCACCTTACTGTTCCACTCACTAACCACAATGCCGAAGCGCATAGCCTCGGCACTGGGTACACTTTCAGAATCGTAATCCGAAAGGTTATGAAAAGCTGTTGCCATACTTTAACTTATTTAGCACTAGCACGCTCGATGTACTTGTCGATTTCACCGCTCTGTACCTGCATGCTGGTTTGATAGTTGTCAGCAACCTTCTTATAACATTCAAGAGCCTTATCCTTGTTATTCAAGCCGAACTCGTAAATCTCGCCAGCCTGAATGAGATAGATGGGACTCAAAGAAGCATTGTCAGCCTTCTTGGCTGCTTCTTCCAACTTAGCCACGGCCTTATCATTCTGCTTGAGACAAGCATAACAGTTACCTAAAGCAGCAATGGCAGCAGGACTGATTACATTGTCGCCACAATCGCTGAAGCTTTCCAAAGCCTTTACTGCCTGCTCATACTTACCCTCATTGTAATAGGCGATACCAGCATAAAGCTGAGCTAAATTACCAGCATCAGTACCTCCATACTGATTGATGGTTGCTTCCAAGCCAATACTACCCTGACCATCTCCAGCCAAAGCCTTATCATACTGTCCCTGAAGCATATACTGCTCACTGCCTGAAAGAGCTATACTGGCATTCATCTGCTTGGGCTCAGCAATTAACTTCTTGTAACCCACGTAGCCAAGAGCTGCAACAGCTACAACACCAAAGCCAATGCTAAGCTTCTTCCAATTCTTAGCAAAAAAAGATTGTTCTACAACAACTTCTTCTGCCTGGTTCATTTTTTCTTTTGCCATTTTTTATATAGATTTTATTATTTTTCAATCAATTGCATGCAATAATGAAGCGACAAATCCGCAATCACACGCTAAACGAATACAAAAATAGTAAAAAAAAATAGTATAATGAAATTTATCTTCAAATAATTATCATTTAGAATGAAATAATACACTGATGTTAACAATATATGCGATTTTTTACGTATTTTTGCATAATCTAATAAACTATCGCAATATGATTCTAAAAAGGCTCTCCATACTAAACTACAAAAACCTTGCTGAGGCAGAACTAACATTATCCAATAAAATTAACTGTTTTATAGGGCATAATGGTATGGGGAAAACCAACATGCTTGACGCAATATACTTCCTATCCATGTGCAAAAGCTCTACTACCAGCCAAGACCAAATGGTAGTTCAGCATGACAGAGACTTCATGGTATTACAAGGTGAATATGAACGAGAAGACGGAACTCCGGAAGAAATATACTGCGGATTAAAGCGAGGACAAAAAAAACAATTCAGACGAAGCAAAAAGCCTTACAAAAGAATAGCAGAGCATATCGGATTGATTCCTGTAGTAATGGTCTCACCAAATGATCAAATGCTCATCATGGGTGGTAGCGAGGAACGACGACGCTTCATGGATATGATTATATCTCAATGCGACCAGCCTTACCTCGAAGCACTTATGCGATACAACAAAGCACTCTTACAAAGAAACACATTACTCAAGCAGGAAGAAGAGCCTGACGCAGACCTAATGTGCCTTTGGGAAGAAGCAATGGCAGAAGAAGGCGAAAAAATATACTTAAAGAGAAAGTCTTATGTAGAGGCTTTTACACCTTATTTTCAAGAGTTTTATGAAACAATATCTCAAGGAAATGAGCAAGTACGGCTTGAGTACGTATCCCATGGAAGTCGTGGACCACTTCTTGAGACAATACAGCGTGACCGAATGAAAGATCGAGCAGTAGGATACTCTTTGCATGGCATACACAAAGACGATCTAGAAATGGCACTCAACGGATTTCCAATGAAAAGAGAAGGAAGTCAAGGACAAAACAAAACATACCTCATTGCATTGAAATTAGCTCAAGTTGACTTTCTTCGTCGCAACGGTCAACAAACATCTCCTATCCTACTGCTTGACGATATTTTTGACAAATTAGATGCGCAAAGAGTAGAACAAATCATCAAATTGGTCACAGACGAGCGTTTTGGGCAGACATTTATTACCGATACTAATCGTGAACACCTTGACAGCATTCTTAAACATACACAATATGACTACAAGCTCTATGAGGTAGAACAAGGTAGAATCAGTCTTCGTGCATAAAGCCCATAGGTCTCATAGGAATCATTATAATCATACACCAATACATTAGTATGCGAAGAAAAAGAGAAATAAAATTAAGTGATGTCATACATGCCATATTACGTGAAGATGGATTAGAAACCCCACTCAACGAGTATCGTGCAAAAGAAGCATGGACAGAGGTGATGGGAACATTTATAGCTAAACTCACCACAAATATTGAAGTACGTGGAGGAATCATGTACATCCAAGTCATAAACGCATCACTAAAGACTGAACTCATGATGAATCGCGCATCTATTGTAGCACGAATCAATCAGCATGTGGGTGCACAAGTCATACAACAAATAGTAGTAAGGTAAAATAAACTCACACAGAACTTACTATCTACTCTTATATCAACACCCAAACATCCAACAATCTTGCGAAAAAAGCATATCAAGTATCAGAAATAGAAAAAGCACTAAACAATCGACCCATTCTTAACGAGCACAAAAACATTGTACCCGGCCTTGGCGATGCTGGAGCCCTCATGTATGGTAGAAGCTCTAAACCATGAGTTCCAGGGGTTCCGGATTAACCCGGATTTTCCGGTTACCTCGGAAACTCCAGTTTCTCCGGAAGGACCGGAAGGACCATGCTTATGAAAAAACACGGAAACCACAAAAGATGGAATAGCCTCATATACGCAGGAAGCCCTCCGGTAGTCGTTAGACTTACCGGAGGACTCCTGACAAAGACGGCGGCTACCTACTCTCCCACGGGTGTGCAGTACCATCGGCGCGGGCGGGCTTAACTTCTCTGTTCGGGATGGGAAGAGGTGGAACCCCGCCACTATAGCCACCTGAAATAAGGGTGACATGTATGG
>JAZLKL010000034.1:0-4703 GCA_045597585.1 Bacteroidaceae bacterium
GCTCAACAAAGCAGACAGTTACACACAAGCATCAGGACGATTGGCGGTTCAGCTCTATAAAGAAGAGATTGAGCGCGCTCTGAAGACACCAGGTTTCAGCGGTTATCAGTTGTTGGGATTGCAGGATTTCCCTGGTCAGAGCACAGCCCTTGTAGGACTTGTGGATGCTTTCTGGGACAACAAAGGCTTCTGCACCGAAGACTATTTCCGTCAGTTCTGCGCTCCTGTAGTGCCTCTCAGTCGCCATGCGAAAGCAGTTTTGCAGTCGAACGAGACGTTCACCACCCGCCTTGAAGTGGCAAACTATTCGGGCGAAGAAATCAGTGGCAAGAAGATTGTCTTCACTTTGAACGACACGAAGGGCAATGTGCTGTACTCAAATGATTTCGTGTCAACAATAGCCTTCGGCAAGAATACCTTCATTGCAGATGTGACCTGCTCATTGAAGCAGCTCAACATCAGTGATGCAGAACGCCTCATCATGGCTGTGAAGATAGATGGTACGCCTTATCACAACTCATGGAACCTGTGGGTTTACAATAATTCTGAGTGCCAGAAGGAAGTGCCTAATGTCGTTGCTACCACCTCCGTCGATGCTGCAATAAAGATGGCAAACGAAGGCAAGCGGGTGTTGCTCTATCCTTCTGACAAATCATCCGTCAACGGACTTGAAGGCAAGTTCCTGCCAGTATTCTGGTCACCAGTGCACTTCCCCAAGCAAGCTGGCACGATGGGACTTCTCATCAATCCTCAGCACCATGCACTTGCCCATTTCCCAACCGAGATGCACAGCGACTGGCAATGGTGGAACATTGTGAAGAGCAGTCGTGTGATGCAGATTGACTCCATCGTGGGTGCAGAACCCATCATCGAGTCGGTAGATAACTTTGCCAACAACCGCCGCCTCTGCCAACTCTTCGAGGCACGTCTTGGCAAGGGCAACATCATTGTAAGCAGCATCGAACTGGGCAAACAGATGCCCGAAATCCAACACTTGCTCTACAGCATCAAGCAATACATGGCAGGCGACCTCTTCGCTCCTCGTCAATCAATCAACTCCGATCAGCTCCGCACGCTCTTCCAGGCGGACAAGGAGCATAAGGCAACGGATGCCATGAGTATTAACGAATAGAAACCACTAAACATGAAGAAGATATTAGTCCTACTCTTGTCATGCTTCCTCACAATCGGAGTGCATGCTCAACAAAAACCTCGTGTGGTAATACTTACTGACATTGGGCGACCTGACCTTGAACCTGATGACACAGAATCGCTCGTGCATCTGCTCTGTTATGCAGACATGCTGGAGATTGAGGGCATCATCACCTCAACGGGTTGGAACTGCGACCCCTACCCTAACGAGAGTGCTGCTTATCGCGACTCTGTGGTGGAAGCATACGCCACGGATGTGCATAACCTCATGAAACGCTCCAACCAAAAGCATTTCATGACATTGAAACAGGAGCTAGGCAAGCAGAAGATTGGTTATTGGCCAAGTGCTGAATACATCCGCAGCCGATGTGTTATGGGTAGTCAGCGTGCAGGCATCGGAGTGATTGGCAAGGACAATGACTCGGAGGGTAGCGAACTCATCATCCGTTTGGCTGACGAGAAGGACGACCGTCCCATCTGGGTGTGTGCATGGGGAGGAGCAAACACTTTGGCACAAGCCATCTGGAAGGTGCAGCAGACACGCACGCCTGAGCAGTTGAAGGCATTCCTGCATAAGCTTCGCCTTTACACCATCACCGACCAGGACATGGTGTATGCCATGCGTGAGAACCTTGCCTACAGTTCCCATCAATGGATGCGCCGCGAGTTTGCCGATGATTTGAAGTTTGTGTGGGACGAAGGTGCATGGCAACTGCAATGCAGCCTTGGTCAGAAGTTTTGGCAGAAGATACAGCAGCAAATCCAGGGACACGCAGCCTTGGGCAAGCAATACCCTAATTATAAATATGGTGTGGAGGGCGATACGCCATCATTCCTGAATGTAATACCTAACGGACTTCACGACCCCGAGCAACCAATACAATCTGGTTGGGGCGGTTATCACACATGGGATTTGACCAAAGACTCTACTACCTACGCGTGGACATGCAGTCAGGATTCCGTGAAAAACCTTTCGGAAGGTTACTACAACCACTTCTACCTCGACAACCTCAATGACTTTATGGCTCGTATAGAATGGGCAGAGAAGGGTTGGGGCAACCGCAATCCTGTAGCCATCGTCAATGGAAAGAAAGGCACAGATGCCGTCGTCATCACGGCAAAGGCAGGACAAACCATCACACTCGATGCCTCCAAATCGTATGACCCGAATGGCGATGAATTGAGTTTTGCATGGCATCAGCAGAAAGGTATAGGAAAAACCAAAGTAGAGTCGTATGAGTTTAACGAAGACTCTTCTATTGTAAATGTAAAGATTCCAGATACATTCCATGATGATGAGATTCACATCATCTGCGAAGTACATGACAAGAGCAAATACACATTACCTGCCTACCGCAGAATTATCATACAAACAAAATGAAAAGACAGATTATTACAACAATAGCAAGCATTATATCATTGTTTGCAACCGCACAACCACGACTGGAGTTGCGTCCTGGCAGTACGGCAAGAATTATTGTCAACGACAAGCCGATGCTGATGATTGGTGGTGAGTTGGGCAATTCCTCTGCCTCTACACCGGAGGACGTGAAACGAACCTTCACTCATCTGCACAAGATGGGGCTCAACACCGTGCTGGCCCCTGTCTCGTGGGAATTGATTGAACCAGAAGAAGGTCGGTTCGACATGAGCACCTTGAATGTGATACTTACGGAAGCCCGTCGCAATGAACTGAAGGTCGTACTGCTGTGGTTCGGTGCGTGGAAGAACTCCATGAGCTGTTATGCGCCGGAGTGGTTCAAACGCGACCAGAAGCGTTTCCCTCGTGCTCATACCCCGGAAGGCAAACCTGTGGAAGAAGCATCCTCTCTCAGCAGGAATGTACTGGATGCCGACAAGCATGCTTTCTGTAAAATCATTGAGTATCTGCGAGATAATGATGCAGTTGACCAGACGGTCATCATGATGCAGGTGGAGAATGAGATAGGTATGATTGACGTACCTCGCGACTATTCGACAGATGCTACCAAACTATACCAGAGTGCCGTTCCGCGGCAGTTGACCGACTATCTGAAGAAGAACCAAAAGTCGCTACATCCCTATTTGGAGGAAAAGCTCCTGCCACATGCCAAAGCAAATGCCACATGGACGCAGCTCTTTGGCGATGACATCTATACCGAGGAAATCTTCCAGACATGGACATACGCTACCTACGTTGAAGAGATCGCCAAGGCAGGACGTGCCATTTACAATCTGCCTATGTACGTCAACGTGGCTCTCAATAGTCGCGACCGCAAGCCAGGACAATACCCATCGGGCGGACCATTGGCTCACCTCATCGACCTATGGCATTGTGGAGCACCATCCATCGATGTGCTGGGCGTGGACATCTATGACAAGGGCATCAGATCATGGTTGGATAAGTATCACTTGCCAAACAACCCGCTCTTCGTGCCGGAGATACGACTGGAGGACAAGGATGCCATGTATGCGCTCTACGCCTTCGGGCACCACGGTGCCATGGGCTTCTGTCCGTTCAGCATCGAGGATTATCCACTCTATGCTGACGGCAAAGCGGATGATATGATAGGCATGGAACTGTCGCAGGACGATCAGCTCAACGCCTTCTCTGCCGGTGGCTCAACTCTATCCCCACTCATGGCCTCCTATCAATTGCTTCGTCAGGCAGAATCACTTATTCTTGAACGTCAAGGCACCAAGGATATGGATGCCGTATTGCTTGACAATAAACAGCGAGAGGCAGATATCATCACTGCTGACGGCATACGCCTCACCATAAAGCACAGTTACTCACTTGGCTGGGAGCCGGGAGCCAAGGATGCCGAATGGCCAGAGGCTGCCTGCATCATCCTTCGTCTCGGTAAGGAGGACTACCTTGCCATCGGAAGCGGAGTGGTCATCACCTATTCTCCTGCCGAATCGTCTGCCACATGGCAGAAAGGCAACACACGCATAGGGCTTGCCAAGTGCGAGTCGGTCACGCTGAAGGATGGTAAGATGCACATCGTGCGTCACCTCAATGGCGACCAGACACATCAAGGCCGTCACGTCCGCATCCCGGTTAGACAGTTTGATATTCAACACTTCAGGTTGTATCGTTACAAATAAAAAATATCACAAGAAATGAGAATAACTCTTCCCATCCTTGCTCTTGCAGCAGTATTCAGCAGCAGCAATGCGCGTCCGATCGAACCGCTGAAAGTTGAGATAAAGGATTCGCTGAAATTCGGTCGCGACTTCCACAATCCTCTGCTCGACCACCACTACACCGCCGACCCCACGGCCGTGGAGTACGAGGGACGGCTCTATGTGTATGGCACCAACGACCAGCAGCAATGCGATGAGGTGCACCCCGACAGTGCCAATACCTACGAGCACATTAACTCGTTGGCCATGATGTCAACACGCGACATGGCCAACTGGACCTACCACGGTCTCATTCACACCAAACAGTTGGCTCCGTGGATCATCGCCTCTTGGGCACCCAGCATCTGTTCGCGGGTGGAGGAGGATGGCAAGACGCACTTCTACCTGTATTATTCCAACAGCGGTTTTGGCACTGGCGTGCT
>JAZLKL010000035.1:0-8567 GCA_045597585.1 Bacteroidaceae bacterium
TAGAGCGGAACTTATAGATTGTAAACGACCTTCCGTTATACCCAGTACGCTTCTGACGGAAGAAAAGAGGACCTGGTGAGGTAAGCGACGTACCTATCCACACAAAAAGCAGTACGAACGGGAACAGGGTGCACAGGAACAAGGTGCTGACAACCACATCGAACACACGCTTCTTAATGCGGGCAAAGATACTGGTGAGAGGCTCCTCGCGCAAGCGTAGCAGCAGCACATTGCCCATCTTGTCCATCACCATGTGGCGACGTGGGTAACCATCCATAGAGGGTACGAAACAGAAGTCTATGAACTTGTCGTTGCACATCTTCACCACACCGCTAATGGTTTTGCCGTATTCATCGGGCGAAAGGGCACAATACAACTCATCAGGATGATTCACAGCCAGCCACTCATCCAGTTGTTCCACACGTCCCAATCTGACACATCCCTCGGGCAGTACATCATGGTCGTTTGCCGTAAAGATGCCAAGAACCTTGTAACCCGTGACATCGCGTCCCATTGACAGTTCCCTGTAGAGATCGAACGCATTCCTGCCGCCCCCCACGATGACCACATCACGCTGGTTACGTCCCAAACGGCGCAGACGCTTCACCATGCGATGAGCCACATAGTGCCACATTCCCATCAGGGGAGAAGCCGTAAGGGCACACCAGAAGATAAACTGTCGGGGTACCACCTTGTAGGAGACAGACACCAAGGCTATCATGATGACGAAGGTGAGCAAAGACAGAATGAAACCACGCCAGAAAATGGCAAACGAACGGGATTGCCGCTCATGCAGGATGATCTTGATATGCGACACCGCGATGAGCAAGGACATGGTAAGGAACACGTACAATCCTATCTCATACTTACGTCCGATAAGTCCCGACAGATGATCTAATGGGAGGACACGGAAGTACACAAACAGTATCGTGCAGCAGATAAGCAGATCTACCACAAATACGGGCAACTTGAAATAGAAAAATTCTCTTGAACTCTGGTAGCTCATTGTTTCAAAAGCATTTTTTTAGTTTACAGGTTATGGATTTATGCTTTCATACACCTCTGCCACTTGGTCGGCAATATGATCCCAGTTGTAGCGGGTCATGTCATACTCCATCTTCTGAGGTCCGGCATTGAGCACACGTTCAAGTCGTGAAGCCAACTCTTCGACATCGCCACAAGGGAAGTAGCACTCCTGAGGCAACCCCACCTCGGCATTGGCAGGAATGTCGCTCACAATCACAGGCGCCTTATAGCTCATGGCCTCGAGCAGCGAGATGGGCAATCCCTCGTGGCTGGAGGGCAACACATAACAAGCCGTATGCGAGAGGAGCGAATGCAACTCACGTCCCTTGACGAATCCCGTCAGCACTACTCCATTCTTGCGAGCAAGGTCCTTGAGCATGGCGATATAGTCATCCTCGAAGACGGCATCACCAGCCAGCACAAGCTTGATGTCGGGATTGATCTTTCCCTTCAACTTGGCAAAAGCCTCTATGAGATGGTGCAGATTCTTCTCGCGCACAAAACGACACATACCCAGCACATACTTTCCCTCCTCGATCTCGAGTTCCTTGAAGTAACCAGGATATGAGCACGCCCTACCCTCGTTCACGCCATTGTAGATAAGGCTGACACGCTTGGTGCGATGACGCTTCTCGGCAATGAGTCGCTTGATGACGTCGGATATGACGATGACGTGATGTGCAAACTTACATCCTATTATCTCGCCCAGCCGAAGCATCATCTTGGCAGCCTTTCCCCACTTGTCGCGGTTGTAATCAGGGCCGTGGTGGGTCATGACCACCTTCATGCCACGCAAGCGAGCGTAGGGAGCCAACAGGTTAGGGCCAATGGTGTGGATGTGCACCACGTCGGCATGCAGCGCCTTGGCCTTGTTGATGGCACGCCAGGTGTGCACGATAGCCTCAAACTGCTTCTTCTTGGGCGCAGGGATGTCCACCAGTTTCACACCCCTCCACTCATCGTTGGGAGTATCAATACGCACGTAGCTGCTTCGGCGGATAATCGTAATGTCGTATCCCTTTTTCACCAGACGAGGGTACAGCTCCTCGCAATGTGTCTCCACACCGCCCATGATCTGAGGTATGCCTCGGGTTCCTATAACTACTATCTTCATAAATTCCAGTTATGTCCAAACATTTTATGCCACAACCTGCGGAAGAACTGATGGACGAAACGAGGCATCCATCTTGTAAGCCATACCAGGCGTGGTGAGTTTGAATGATAAAAATTCAGAGTATAATGCTCTGTGTTTGCTTTAAACTTAGTGACAAGATGCTGTTTCGTGGTCATCTTGACATCATTATCCACATTATTGTCGTGGATGATTTCCACCCACATCATCTCAGGTTCAGTTTCTATGATTTCCACATGAGTTCTTGTATCCTTCAGTATATGATAATGCCCTCCAAAGCCGTAAACGGTACGGAAGGGCTTTCCTACCTGTACGTCCTCCACCAAACTGATAAAGTGATTGTTTCGGTAATCCATGCTGATGCCAATGCCCAGTTCGGTATAATACTGCAATCCGGGAGTAAAGGAGAGAATGGTGTTGTGCTCCACCTCGGCAGCCTTCTGCTGCAGCTGGGCCACGAAGTCGCGATGCAAGGCATCATCGTTGTCCAGATAGGAGGTGATGATGCGCTGGTTCTCCTTGACGTGCCTGGCTATCTTATTGTAAAATATAAGGTATGCCACACGGCGGTCTAATTCCACCTCATACAATATACTATTCTCACACGATGGGTCATTCATCGATATCACGTAGCCATTCACGCTGCGCGTTGCCCCCAGACGCTTGGCAGCCTCCTGCATCTTCTCGTCGTCCATGCGCTTCACCCCCACGGGTATCAACGCCTTGCACTCCTTGCGCCACTTTTCCACGCGCTCCCTCAGCCATACCGGACTTTCCTCATCAAACAGGACAATCCACTTAAACTCCTGGCACGTCTGCCCACAGACAGACGGCAGGGTGTATCTCTCAAACAGTTCGCAGCGTTTTTTCAGCCACTCTTCTGTTTGTGTCTGCACCCCGCGCTTGTCCTTGCGCCAAAGGCAGAGGTTAAAACGTGTAAGTATGAAATGTAGCATAAGCTTTTTGAAGCAGGATTTTCTCTGTTCGTATTAGGTTCGCATTGAGTTCGCTTTACTTTCGCTCACAGTTCCTCACGGATTTGTGAACGCACCGTGAGTGCACCGTGAGTGAAGCGTGAAGGAAAAGGCCAATCGTATCTGCAAAATTAAGAATTAAGAAAGAAGAAATAAGAATTGGCTGGCGCCACATAATTCACAATGCAGAGGAGCGCCCTGCCGAGGGGTTGAGCGTGTTCTTCTTGTATCTGCGTATCTGAACTATGAATTGATTCCATCGCTAACTACGGCATTGGGGTCGCAGGTAGAGAGTTTGTCCAGGTCTTCGCGAGTGACCTTTCCATCACGATACTGCCTGCAGATGGCATTCTCGTACATGGAGTACTTCAATCCTACGAGTGACTTGGCCTTGTGCCACATCACCCAGGGAAGCACTCGGAAGATGTACTTGTGCATGGCAGGACTCACACTACCTATCATCCAGCAGTTACGGTCGCATTGCCGAACCTTCTTGCGCACCTGCTCTGCCTCGGGCGAGTTCCACAGTTCGTCCCACGACTGGTGGTTGAGGTTACCCATCACCTCCTTGTCCTTCGTGCCGTTGCATGGCATCACGTCGCCATAGGGGTCGATAAAGAAAGTGTCGAAACTCATGTCGCAGGGCAAAAGGCGTTTCTGCCCGTAGATATAGTTTATCAAGCCATGATTGAAATAGGCCCGAAACCACTTCTTGCTCTTGCCACTCTTGAGCAGTTCGTTGATGAGCCTCTCAAAGTTAGCAGCCACCATGGGACGGTCCTTGATGACATTCTTTGCCTCCACGAAATAGAAGGAGTTGTGAAGGCTTGCCGTGGCAAACTCCATGCCCATCTCATT
Organism: Bacteroidaceae bacterium; assembly: GCA_045597585.1. Lineage (GTDB taxonomy): Bacteria > Bacteroidota > Bacteroidia > Bacteroidales > Bacteroidaceae > Physcousia. The sequence goes on from JAZLKL010000035.1 coordinate 3,991, forward strand.
GGATATATTATAAAGAGGTACGAGGTCGGGAGCATTTCTGTCCTGTACCGTCATGCCGAAGCCAACGTCCTTCATGCCCATCTCGCGCAACTTCTTCAACGTTGTGTAGCCACGCTTGTAGCCGTCCTCCAAACCACGAATCTCGTTATTGGTGTCTTCAAGACCTTCGATGCTGATGCGTATGCCCACCTGTGGGAACTCCATGCAGAGGTCGATAATACGTTCGGTGAAGAACCCGTTGGTGGAGATGACAATGCGGTCGCTCTTCTTGTAGAGTTCGCGCACAATGTCCTTCATGTCCGTACGGATGAAGGGTTCGCCACCGGTGATGTTAGTGAAATACATCTTGGGCAACTTCTTGATGGTCTCCAGAGAGATTTCCTCCTCTGCCTTGCTTGGAGCCTTATAGCGATTGCACATCGTGCAACGAGCATTGCACCGGTAGGTTACGATTACCGTTCCGTTAAGTTTCTTATCCAACATAAACTTTATCAGTTCATAGTTTTGAGTTCATAGTTCATAGTTTTGAGGGCACAGCTCATAGTGAACAGTTATGAGTTCATAGTGCATAGTTTTGAGTTCATAGTGAACAATTATAAACCCTCATCAGAGCATCGTAATGCGCCTCGTCAGAATATGCCTTGACAGCATTCTCGGCTATAGCATGATAGTCGAACGAAGAATCCCACATTAAGTGTATCTTTTCTTTCAGGTCGGCTTCGTCGCCCGAAGTGAAAGTCATGCCACACTCTGCTTCCCGAATCAGTTCGGGGATGCCTCCTATCCTGGCACCAAGTACGGGGGTACCCAACGAGAGACTCTCAATCACGGAGAGCGGATTATTCTCGCTCCACTCGGCAGGCAGCACCAGGAATTTAGCCCTTTCCAGCAAAGGACGTATTTCCTTCCAATCTTTCTGTCCCAGGAACTCTATGTTTGGGGCAGCTGGGGATGAGAGTTGTGTGTACAAGTCGCCATCACCCACCACCTTCAGGGGGTAAGGAAGTGTATGTGCCACCTTGCAGAGTGTACGGATGCCTTTGACCGCCGTCACACGTCCCAGATACACGTAGTAGTCACCCTTCTCGCATGAGGCATTCATCACTTTTTCCGTGTCCACGAAGTTACTCAGCACCGTGATCTTCTCCTCCGAATAGCCTCCCCTCACCATAGTCAGCTTCAAGAACTCGCTGGGAGCGATGAACCTATCCGTACAGTTCTGCAGACGTTGCTTGTTCCAACGCTTCTGTTCGTAATAGCCCACCACAGAACCAACGAATCCACCATTCATGCAACCGTGCCTCATCACAGCCTTCTTGTTCGTGAAGCACTCCTCGCATAAACGTCCGTTGCGCTGACAGGTGTAGCAGGGGCAAACCAACTTGGTATCGTGAAGCGTCCACACCACACGTACCCCTCGCTGATGGGCCAGTTCGGCAATAAGTGGTGACAGCTGGCTGTGTATATTGTTGAGATGAACCACCTCGGGATGGAAATCATCGAGCAGCATAGTGAACTTTCTGCGTACTTCTGCATCACCAAACGGGCGACTGAAGGCTTTCAGCTTGCTCATCTCTGATGGCCAGTATTTCGTCCAAGGCGAAGGTTCGTTCAAGGCATACTGCATGGAGAAGACGGCCACCTCATGCCCATGCTTCTTCAGCATCTGCTCAAGGTTCATGGTGTAGATGCAATCCCCCCCTCTACGGTAATAGAACTTATTGGCTAAAAGAATACGCATATCTTTCTACTCTCAAACTTGCACGTTTATAAAATCATGCTGTTCACTTACCTATCTTTTTTATTTTCCTGTACGAGCATGCCAGGATGGTGTGTAGCATGAACGACAGGGAGCGAAGCATGGGATGCTTTTCATCAGCATCCTTACGCAGCACCTTGATGCACTCCTTCTGCCGTCCCCATATACCACGAAATTTCTGCGACACGCCATCCAAGGCAAAGTAGCAAACAGGTTGTGCGAAGTTCCTCACCTTGTAGCCTTCCGTCTTCAAACGGATGTACAGGTCAAGGTCTGCCAGAATCTTGTATTGCTCATCAAAACCACCCATCTTTTCCAGCACGTCCCTGCGTGTCAGTTTGGCTTGATGACATCCCTTCCAACCATCCGAGAGTTGAAGTCCTACCGTGCCGTCCGTCTTTTCTATGTAGGCCGAACCACTCAGCACCACCACATCGTCCTCCACAGGCTTCTCCAGCAACTCACAGAAGCTGTTCTCTGTCAGCTTGTCATCACTTCCCAGATAGTGAATCCACGTCCCTTTGGCACGTTTCCACCCTTTGTTGAACGCATCATAGATGCCCTTATCTGGTTCCGAAACACAGCAGAAACGTGCATCGGCTTTCACATATTCCTCCACGATGTTCATCGTCTCGTCTTTCGAAGCGCCATCTACCACCACACACTCCCAATCCTGGAACTTCTGCGTCCTCACGCTCTCCAGCGCCTGCCTCACCGTCTTGGCAGAATTATAGGTGGCTATTATGATAGATACCTGAGGGGGTAACATGGATTTTTATATTTGGGAAGTTAGAGGAAGTTAAGGGAAGTTAGAGGAAGTTAGAGGAAGTTAGAGGAAGTTAAGGGACGATACATTTTTCTTGATGAAGCGTTCCGGAATTTCCGGAATTTCCGGGTAATTTCCAATTAAAAACACTATAAGTTCTTAACCACCTTGCATGGGTTTCCGCAGGCAATGCAGTTTGCCGGAATATCTTTCGTTACGATGCTGCCAGCGCCAATCACGCTGTTACGACCTATGGTAACTCCTTTCAGAATGACGCATCTTGCACCAATCAGCACATCATCCTCAATCACGATGGGGGCATTATGCTTTTCCTCCACATCCCTTTCTGTTCTGCGAATCTCAGCATCCAGCGAGTGACCGTCTGAATCCATGATCAGCGAGTCACCACCAATCTTCACGTTATTACCGATGGTGACACTCTGGTGCACCCTGATGCTTGAACCTCCAATGCCCACATTATCACCAATCCTAAGCACAGCCCCCTTCTCCAGACAGAAAGCCGCACGAAGATTTCGCGACAGCGGATTATAGCAGAAACCGCTTGTCATATAGAAGTTGTCACCAATGACAAGTTTGCACGGTTCCTTCAGGCGGAGGTAGAACTTACCAATAATGGTAGCCTTACCCTTCACCTCCACCGAACGGCCATAAGTACGCAACTTCAGCGAGTTCCAGCACTTCATGACGTTCACGCCAATCTTATTCGTGACTTTTATAAGGTACTTGATAAACAAAGCAATATTTTTTAGTTATAAGATTCAACTGCCCTTCGCAAAGCCTCGATGAAACCTTTTCCGTATTTCAGGTCAGGTTCCATATAGTTGCCTTCTCCCCATTCGTTCCATGAACGTAGCATCACAAACTTGTTGTGCTTTGGCGCTACCACTTTCAACACACGCTTACAATGCTCGTAGAAAAGTTCGGGTGTAGCGCCATGCAATATCAGCCCATACTTTCCACTTCGGGGGGAATGGTCGAAGCCCGGAATCAGGTTCGGTATGACTGTCTCCTTGATGTCGTCATCCTCATCCACAAAAAACTCCGAAGCCTTCTTGTAGGATGCCATACGGTCGGGTATGCCAAAAAGGTGCGACTTCACTTTTGCCATATAGAAGGCCGCCTTACTCTCGAAGCGCTTGTTGATTACGCCCACCACACGATTCTTTATCACGGCCGAGAAACCCTTTTCAAGATAGGGTGCCTCATCCTCCTGGGCAGGGATGTTACCCATGAAGTACACTCCGTCAAAGCCATCTTCCCTTGCCAATTGGTTCCATAGTTCAATCATGTTATCGGGTATGTCCTTCGCCACATAGAGCATAAACAGAGGTTTGTTGCCCTCCTTCATGTAACGAGGATCCCTGAAGGCCACACGAGCATATTCATAATGCTGACGCAGATCCTCATCACCAGGGTATTCCTGTGCTATGAGCAGACGGTCCTTGATATGGGCATCGGTACTGTTCCATGTCTTGGCATACCATGAGTGGTTGGCCCATCCCAGCATGAAAGGGAAGTCGGGTTTACCCGTGGCAATAACCTCATTGATGATATTCGCCATCAACTGTTTTCCGTGTCCAAACCAATAGTGCCAGTAGCAGAAGCCTTCGATGCCTGCCTCACGTGCCAACTGTGCCTGTTGCTCGCGCACAGCAGGCAGTCGCAGGTCATAATACCCCAGGTCAGCAGGCACCCTGGGTTGATAGTGCCCTCTGAACAATGGCCTTGCCTTGCCCACATTAGTCCATTCCGTAAAGCCTTTGCCCCACCACTCATCATTCTCTGCAAAAGGATGGTATTGCGGCAGGTATAATGCAATAATGCGTGGACGCGAAGAATCTATATCTTGCATGGAACGAAGTAAAATCTAATATCCAGCTAAGTAAGTGTTCAAAATTATTTTTATAATAGATGCGCTCTATTTTTCTGCAGATTTTGTGCTTATTTCGAAGGAGTGTAGCGGGCTACATGACTGAGAATAAGTGCAAAAGGTGTGAAAAAGAGAGTGCGTATATTATAAAAGTTCACTTA
>JAZLKL010000036.1:0-45135 GCA_045597585.1 Bacteroidaceae bacterium
TTATGTTCTATAACATATGTTTTTGTGTGTCTAATACTATCAAATTGACAGTAAAAACACGATTTCTATAACAAAATGATACTATTTTTAATAAAAAATAACCAAAAAGCTTGCAAGTAATCCTTAAAATGTGTAATTTTGCATCATAAAACAAGAGGTAATCGTGCAAAATGAAAGAGAAAAGGGCAGAATGCTGACAAAATGCCAATCTCGTGCAGGTTGCTTTAATATTATAATGAGAGAATAATCAATAGTGTGTGTTATAAAATTGTTTAGGTATGAAAAAGATTGAAGCAATTATCCGAAAGACCAAGTTTGAGGAGGTCAAGGAGGCGCTGCTTAACAGCAACATCGATTGGTTTGAGTATTACCCCGTGCACGGAATCGGCCAGAGCCGTCAGGAGCGTGTATATCGTGGAGTGCAGTACAGTACCGACGTGATCGAGAGAATGAAGATCGCTATTGTTTGTCGTGAGATGTTTGTTGAATCTACCATCAATGCTATCATGAGCGTGGCTCGTACTGGTGAGGTGGGTGACGGACGTATTTTCCTCTCGGAGGTGATGGACGTTTGGAGCATCCGAACAGGTGAGAATGGTGATACTGTATTGAGGGACAAGAAGTAAGGAGGACGTTATTATGGTGACTTTAGATGTTATTGCTCCTGTGGTTGAGGAGTCAAAGGATTTTGTGAATGGTTTGGACACGTTGTGGGTGTTGCTCGGTGCAATGCTGGTGTTCTGGATGCAGCCTGGTTTTGCCTTGGTAGAGGCAGGATTGACGCAGAAGAAGAATACAGCCAACATCCTGATGAAGAACTTCGTGGACTTCATGTGCGGAAGCGTACTTTACTGGATTCTGGGTTTCAGCATTATGTATGGTGCAGGCAATGCTTTCTTCGGTTGGGAGGGCTTCTTCTTCATCGGTGAGGATAGCAACGTACCAGCAGAGTGTACATTCATCTTCCAGACGGTATTCTGCGCTACGACAGCCACCATCGTGAGTGGTGCCATGGCAGAGCGTACAAAGTTCTCTATGTATATTGTGATCAGTGTCATCATCTCCGTGTTTGTGTATCCCTTCGAGGGACACTGGAGCTGGGGAGGTGGCTGGCTCAGCGAACTTGGCTTCCACGATTTCGCAGGTAGTACGGTGGTTCACCTTTGTGGTGGTGCGTTGGCCTTGGCTGGTGCTATTGTGCTGGGTCCCCGTATTGACAAGTATGACAAGAACGGTAAGTCACGCGCTATTCCTGGTCACAACCTGGCACTCTGTGCACTTGGCGTATTCTGCCTCTGGGTGGGTTGGTTTGGCTTCAACCCCTGTAGTACGGTGGCTGCCACAGGTTACGACAATGCAGTAAGCATGAGTCATGTGTTTGTAACCACTAACATGGCTGCAGCTACTGGTGGTATTGCGGCATTGGTGTACACCTGGGTTGTGGATGGCAAACCCTCTTTGTCAATGGTTTGCAACGGTGTCTTGGCAGGTCTTGTAGGTATTACAGCCGGTTGCGACTGCGTAGGTATCGGTGCCAGTGCCATCATCGGTCTTGTAGTAAGCATTGTGATGTGCTTTAGCGTAAGCTTCATTGATAAGGTGCTGAAGATTGACGACCCTGTAGGTGCTGTTTCTGTACACGGAGTAGGTGGTCTTCTGGGTACCATTCTGACAGGTGTGTTCTGTGACAGTTCAATCGATGGCGTTGAGGCCGACCTGGGTGTTCAGGCTCTGGGTGCCGTAGCAGTAGCTGGATTTGCCTTCGTGGTTGGTATGATCATCTTCAACGTCATCAAGCATACTCACGGATTGCGCTGCGACAAGCGAATCGAGTTGGAGGGATTGGATATCTACGAACACGGTGAAACTGCATACAACGAGTAAGGACATTTGTTAGTATTGTGAATAAGAAGAAAAGCAGTTTGCCCATCAGGCAATTGGGAATAGTGAATGGTGCTGTGGGCAACTTGCTTTTCGAAAATAATAACTCATCACTAAAACGCTTCGTCCTCGGCGGATAAACATGGCAACCTTCCCTTTCCGTTTTTGCGTGGGAGTTGCAGAGGATTTTCAAAATTATGAAGACTTTAAGATATTTTATAGCAATTGCGAGTTTTGGATTGTTCGGTATGAGTGCTAATGCACAGGACAAGGTGGAGGCAACCGTAGGTACGGACTTCGTGAGTCAGTACATCTGGCGTGGTTTGGATTGCGGTAATGTGTCGGTACAGCCCACTCTGGGCCTTGGCTGGAAGGGCTTGTCGTTGACTGCCTGGGGTAGTGTAGGCCTCGAAGCTTCCGACACCAAGGAGTTTGACCTCACACTGGGTTACTCTGCAGGAGGATTCAACGTCGGTGTGACCGACTATTGGTTTAATGCCGGTGGTGACGTGAGAGGCCGTTACTTTATGTACAAGGCACATGGCACCAACCATGTCTTTGAGGGCAATATCGGTTACGACTTCGGTTGCCTGAATGTACAGTGGTACACCAACTTTGCAGGAAACGATGGCGTGAACAAGGATGGCAAGCGTGCCTATTCTTCTTATTTCGAACTGGCAGCGCCTTTTACCCTTGCAGGTCTTGACTGGACGGCCACGGTAGGTGCCGTTCCCTTTGCCACCACATCGTATGATACTTCTGGCTTTGCCGTTACCAACATCGGCGTGAAAGCTGTGAAGGAGTTTACTGTTGGGAAGGCGTTGACCTTGCCCGTCTTTGCGGCCATCAACGCAAACCCCTGCTCTCAGAAGGCATACTTTACGGTTGGTTTTTCTATCGTGCCAAATTTGTAAACTCAACTTTCGGACATAAAGATTGTTTAGTTCGATCGGCGCATAATGTGTTGAAAACAGATCTGTGTAGTTGGAATCATAACTACATTAGCTAAGCTATAATTGAATTTTGATTTTTATCGATGGTTAAAGGTTGTCTGTGAAGGCAGCCTTTAATTTTTGTTTGTCCTACCTGTGCGGTGGTTGGTTAGTGGGGGTGTGTGCGTAGGGTGCTTTCTTGCGTGGCGAGTGGTCATAAAGTGACAAGAATACATCAAAAAGGTGTCTTTTTGTTGAATTTTGCAGGTAATTTTAAACATTTTGATACTTTTTATTGATAATATATATCATTTTGTTTTGTATAATCAATAATTTATTGTACTTTTGCATAGTGAACTAAAGATAAAACGACCAAATAGTTAAGATTATGTGTGGAATCGTATCAATTTTCCATATCAAGGAGCAAACTCCTGAACTGAGAAAGAAGGCATTGTGTATGAGTCAGAAGATTCGTCATCGTGGTCCTGACTGGAGCGGAATCTATTGTGGCAAGAGTGCCATCCTGGCTCACGAGCGACTGAGTATCGTGGATCCCGAGAGTGGTCAGCAGCCTTTGTTCTCGACTGACAAGAAGCAGATTCTGGCTGTGAATGGTGAGTTGTATAACCATCAGGATATTCGCAAGCAGTACGAAGGTAAATATGAGTTTCAAACGGGTAGTGACTGCGAGGTGATCCTGGCACTCTATCGTGACAAGGGCATCAACTTCCTGGAGGATATCAGCGGTATCTTTGCATTTGCTCTTTATGATGAGGAGAAGGATGCTTTCCTGATTGCACGCGACCAGATTGGTGTGATACCCTTGTACATTGGCTATGACAGCGATGGCAAGGTGTATGTGGCCAGCGAGCTGAAGGCCCTGGAGGGACAATGCGAGCGTTACGAGCCCTTCCTTCCCGGTCATTACTACTGGAGCGAGGATCCTGGCATGAAGCGTTGGTACCAGCGCGACTGGATGGATTATGAGGCAGTGAAGGATAACGCTGCAAGCAGCGAGGAGATACGACAGGCGTTGAGAGGTGCCGTGAAGCGTCAGATGATGAGCGACGTACCTTATGGCGTGCTGCTTTCGGGTGGTCTTGACAGTAGCGTCATCAGTGCCATTACCGAGAAGTATGCAGAGCATCGTATTGAGGATGACAGTCAGACAAAGGCTTGGTGGCCTCGCCTGCACTCTTTCGCTGTAGGTTTGAAGGGAGCTCCCGACTTGGCAAAAGCGCGTCTGGTGGCCGACCACATCGGTACTGTACATCATGAGATTAACTATACCATACAAGAAGGTTTGGATGCTATCCGTGACGTTATCTACTTCATCGAGACGTACGATGTTACCACGGTTCGCGCCTCCACTCCCATGTATCTTCTGGCACGAGTCATCAAGAGTATGGGTATCAAGATGGTACTCTCGGGCGAGGGTGCTGACGAGATCTTCGGTGGTTACCTGTATTTCCACAAAGCCCCCTCGGCAGAGGAGTTCCATAAGGAGACCGTGAGAAAGCTGGGTAAGCTGCACCTTTACGACTGTCTGCGTGCAAATAAGAGCCTTTCAGCGTGGGGCGTAGAGGGTCGTGTACCCTTCCTTGACAAGGAGTTCCTGGATGTGGCTATGCGAACCAATCCCGAAGCCAAGATGTGTCCTGGCAAGACGATGGAGAAGCGTATCGTGCGTGAGGCATTCTCAGATATGCTGCCCGAAGAGATTGCATGGAGACAGAAGGAGCAGTTCAGCGATGGCGTTGGCTATAGTTGGATTGACACCTTGAAGAAGATTACCAGTGAGGCTGTGTCTGATGAGCAGATGGCGCATGCTGCAGAGCGTTTCCCCATCAACACGCCTCTCTGCAAAGAAGAATACTATTATCGTAGCATATTCGAAGAGCACTTCCCCAGCGAGAGCGCAGCACGTAGTGTGCCTCACGAAGCCAGTGTGGCTTGCTCTACAGCCATTGCGCTGGAGTGGGATGCTGCCTGGAAGAACATGAACGATCCCAGCGGTCGTGCAGTAGCAGGTGTGCACGAACAGGCTTATTAGGCATAAGCCGAAAGGCTGACGAACCTGCAATCAGCACACCTTTGTGTGTGCGACGTAATAAGCAAGGAGTGAACAGAAAAGTTCAAAAGAGAGATAATGATTTAGAGTCATGTAAGACTCACTTTTGTTGGTTGTTTTATATGTAGGCCTCCCGTCGGGAGATGGGGACCTACTAAAAAACAACGACAAATCAGCAACCAGCATTATTTGACAATCAAAATGGAGCAACTCAAGCATGAATGTGGCGTGGCAATGATCAGATTGCTCAAGCCCCTGAAATACTATGAAGAGAAGTACGGCACGATGCAGTACGCTCTGAATAAGTTATACCTCTTGATGGAGAAACAGCACAATCGTGGCCAGGAAGGTGCCGGATTGGCTTGTGTGAGGCTGAGTGCCAAGCCCGGTGACGAGTACATGTTTCGTGAGCGTGCGGCAGGTGCAACAGCCATCACCGAGGTGTTTAATGCCGTGCATACCCAGCAGCAGCATACCCAAGCCGATGAGGAGGGCATATTACCCTTCATCGGCGAATTGTACATGGGGCATCTGCGCTATTCCACCACGGGAAAGAGTGGTTTGGATTACATCCATCCCTTTCTGCGACGCAACAACTGGAGGGCCAAGAACCTTGCTCTTTGTGGCAACTTCAACCTGACCAATGTGGATGAGGTGTTTCAGCGTATTGTGGCCAACGGACAGCATCCTCGCAAATATGCTGATACGCATATCATGCTCGAACAGGTGGGCCATAGGTTAGACAGAGAGGTAGAGCGTGTCTATAACCGTTGTACTGCCGTGGGTAAGACCGGGCTTGATCTGACGCATGCCATTGAGGAGCGCATCGACATGGCCAATGTGCTGCGCACGAGCAGTTGCTACTGGGATGGCGGGTATGTGATGTGTGGTGTAACCGGTAGTGGCGAGTCGTTTGCCTTGCGTGACCCATGGGGCATTCGCACAGCCTTCTGGTACCAGGATGATGAGATAATGGTCTTGGCTTCTGAGCGTCCCGTCATCCAGACGGTATTGAACGTCAACATCGACGACATACACGAGTTACAACCCGGACAGGCCTTGCTTACCTCACAAAACGGTACTATTCGTCTGGAACAGATCAACCAGCCTCAGCCAAAGAGAGCGTGCTCCTTTGAACGCATATATTTCAGTCGTGGTAGCGACCAGGATATTTATCGTGAACGCAAGAAGTTGGGCGAGGAACTTATGCCCGCAGTCATGAAGGCCATTGAGGGTGACTGGCAGCATACGGTCTTCTCATACATTCCCAATACCGCCGAGACAGCCTATTATGGTTTGTGCGAGGCCTTCGAGAAGGCTGGCTATCCCATCCGTCGCGAGAAGGTGGTGCACAAGGATATCAAGTTGCGCACCTTCATTGCAGAAGGCAATAGCCGAAACGACCTGGCAGCGCATGTCTATGACATTACCTATGGCAGTTTGGAACCCTATACGGACAACCTCGTCATTATTGATGACAGCATTGTACGAGGCACTACACTCAGACAGAGTATCATTCGCATATTGGATCGTCTGCATCCCAAGAAGACCATCATTCTGTCTTCCTCTCCCCAGATTCGCTATCCCGATTACTATGGTATCGACATGAGCAGTATGGAGCAGTTTATTGCCTTCAAGGCAGCCTTGGCATTGTTGCATGAGCGTGGCATGGAGAATGTCATGACGCAAGTGTACGAGGCTTGCAAGGCACAGTTGGCAAGTGATGGCGACGACATGACAAACCATGTCAAGGAAATCTATGCTCCCTTTACCGACGAGGAGGTGTCTGCCAAGATGGCCGAACTGCTCACACCCGAGAATATTGGTACACAAACCGAGATCATCTTCCAGACGTGCGACGGATTGCGAAAGGCTTGTCCTGAGCACACAGGAGACTGGTATTTCACGGGCGACTATCCAACCCGGGGCGGTTTGAGAATGCTGAATAGGGCATTCATAGAGTATTACGAATCGAATCAAAAATAAGACTATGGCAAAATACATTTTTGTGACGGGCGGTGTGGTTTCATCCCTTGGCAAGGGTATCATATCCAGTTCGATAGGAAAACTGCTTCAGGCTCGTGGTTATAAGATTACCATTCAGAAATTTGACCCCTACATCAATATTGACCCAGGTACGCTCAATCCTTATGAGCATGGCGAGTGTTATGTTACTGTTGACGGTATGGAGACAGACCTTGACCTGGGACACTACGAGCGTTTCACGGGTATTCAAACCACACGTGCCAACTCCATGACTACTGGCCGTATCTACAAGTCGGTCATCGACAAGGAGCGTCGTGGTGACTACCTGGGTAAGACCATTCAGGTGGTGCCTCACATCACCGATGAGATAAAGAACAACATCAAGTGCTTGGGCGAGACGGGTGAGTATGACTTTGTCATCACCGAGATTGGTGGCACAATCGGAGATATTGAAAGTGCACCTTTCCTTGAGGCTATACGTCAGCTGAAGTGGGAACTGGGTCGCGATTCCATCAGCGTACACCTTACCTATGTGCCTTATCTGAAGGCTGCCGATGAGTTGAAGACCAAGCCCACGCAGCATTCCGTAAAGGAGATGCTGAGCTATGGTATTCAGCCAGATATTCTCATTCTGCGCACAGAGAAGCATCTTGATGACAATATGCGCATGAAGGTGGCTGGGTTCTGCAATGTTGACCTTGAGTGTGTCATTCAGAGCGAAGACTTGCCCAGCATCTACGAAGTGCCCGTCAATATGCAGCGTCAGGGATTGGATAGCGCCATCCTGCGCAAGATGGGCATTCCTGTGGGCGAGACTCCCAAGTCGGGACCCTGGCTCAACTTCCTGGAGTTGAGAAATACTGCCACCGAGATTGTACGCATTGGTTTGGTGGGTAAGTATGACCTTCAGGACGCCTATAAGAGCATCAGCGAGAGTCTTTCGCATGCCGCTACCTATCATCACCATAAGGTGAAGATTACGTTTGTTAACTCTGAGCATCTTACCGACGGAAATGCCGAGGAGAAACAGTTGGCTGAGCAGCAACTCAAGGAGCAAGACGGTTTGGTCATCTGTCCCGGATTTGGTCAGCGTGGCATAGAGGGCAAGATACTGGCCACAGAGTATGCTCGTACGCACAACATTCCTTGCTTCGGCATTTGCCTGGGCATGCAGATGATGGTCATTGAGTTTGCCCGCAACGTGTTGGGTTACAAGGATGCCAATAGTAGCGAGATGGATGCCAGCACGCCTCATAATGTCATTGACATGATGGAGGATCAGAAGAACATCTCAAACATGGGTGGCACCATGCGTCTTGGAGCCTATGACTGTGAGTTGCAACCTGGCAGCCGTCTGGCCGAGATTTACGGTAGCGTAATGGTTCGTGAGCGCCATCGCCATCGTTACGAGTTCAACAACCGATATTTGGAAGAGTACGAGGAAAAGGGCATGAAGTGTGTGGGACGTAACCCCGAGGCAAAGCTTGTCGAGATTGTGGAGATACCCACGCTTCGTTGGTTCATCGGCACACAGTTCCATCCCGAGTACCAGAGTACGGTACTTCGTCCTCATCCTCTATTTATGTCATTCATTAAAGCCGCAATAGACAAATGATACAGTTTACTAAAATGCATGGTCTGGGCAACGACTACATCTATGTCAATACCGACCTCTATCCTATAGCCAATCCGGCAGAGTTCTCTATCAAGTGGAGTAAGCCTCACACAGGAATTGGTTCCGATGGGCTGATTATGATTAGCCGAAGCGAAGTGGCTGACTTCCAGATGCGCATCTTCAATGCCGATGGCACAGAGGCGTTGATGTGTGGCAATGGTTCACGGTGTGTGGGAAAGTACGTTTATGACCATCATCTTACCGACAAGACCTCCATCACACTCGACACGCTCTCTGGCATCAAGCAGATTACCCTTCTGCCCGACAGCGATGGTGTGGTTAAGCGTGCTGTCGTTGATATGGGCAAGGCACTGACCCGTAACGAACTGCAGGTGGATACGCCTACAGGCGACCTTACGCAAACCCCTATTCTTGTGGATGGTAAGGAGTATCGTGCCACCTATGTGTGCATGGGCAATCCGCACGTGGTGATATTTGTGGACGACATAACCCAGATTGAGGTGGATAAGGTGGGACCGAAGATTGAATTCAATCCTCTTTTCCCCGAACGTACCAATGTGGAGTTCGTAGAGGTTCGTCAGGACGACGTGCTGCGTATGCGTGTGTGGGAACGTGGTTCGGGCATCACACAGGCATGCGGAACCGGAGCTTGTGCCACGGCTGTGGCAGCCTTCCTTACTGGGCGTGCCGGCTGTTTCAGTAAGGTGCTGATGGATGGTGGTGAACTGGAGATTACCTATGACGAGGTGGATGGTCACGTCTTGATGACGGGTCCTGCCGAGACCTCCTTTGAAGGTGTGATAAACGAATAATTGTCCGGTTTTGTCGGGCGGAACTAAAAACTATAAGGAACAATGATCAACAAAAACTTTCTGAAACTGCAAAGCAGCTATCTTTTCTCTACTATTGCCAAGAAGGTGAAGACGTTTAAGGCTGAGCATCCCGAGGTGGATGTCATCAGCTTGGGTATTGGCGACGTCACCCAGCCCCTTCCTAAGGCTTGTATTGATGCCATGCATCGTGCTGTCGATGAAATGGCCGATACGGCCACCTTCCGTGGCTATGGCCCCGAGCAGGGCTACGACTTCCTGCGTGAGGCCATTGTCAAGAACGACTATGAGCCAAGGGGTGTAAAGCTTGACCTTGACGAGGTGTTCATCAGCGATGGTGCGAAAAGCGATTGTGGCAATATCGGCGATATTCTGGACACACGTTGCTCGGTGGGTGTCACCGACCCTGTATATCCTGTCTATGTGGATAGTAACGTGATGTCGGGACGTGCGGGTGACTTTGTGGACGGAAGTTGGAGTAACATTACCTTTTTGCCTGTTTCGGCTGCCAACCAGTTTGTGCCTGCCCTTCCTCAGAAGCATATCGACATCATTTACCTTTGCTATCCCAACAACCCCACCGGAACGGTGCTCAACAAGCAGCAGCTTGCCGTGTGGGTGGAGTATGCGTTGCGTGAGAAGAGCCTCATCCTTTTCGATGCTGCCTACGAGGCTTACATTCAGCATGACGACATTCCACATACCATCTACGAGATTCCTGGTGCAAGGCAATGTGCCATCGAGTTGCGCAGCTACTCCAAGACGGCCGGATTCACCGGTGTGCGCTGTGGCTATACCATTGTACCCAAGGAACTGAAGGTGCCCAATCCCAAGGAGGGCGAGGAGGATGTGATGCTGAATGCCTTGTGGAACCGTCGCCAATGCACCAAGTTCAATGGCACCTCTTACATCACACAGCGTGCTGCCGAGGCCATCTACACCGAGGAGGGCAAGCAGCAGGTGCGTCAAACCGTTGCCTACTACATGCAGAATGCTACCATGATGCGTGAGCAGCTTATGCAGATGGGCTATGAGGTGTTTGGTGGTACGGATGCTCCTTACATCTGGCTCAAGACGCCCGCAGGCGTTGGCTCGTGGGAGTTCTTCGACCTTCTTCTTCATCAGGCAGGCATCGTCACCACGCCGGGTGTAGGCTTTGGTCCTTCGGGCGAGGGTTATGTCCGTCTTACTGCCTTTGGCAAGCGTGAGGACTGCGAACGTGCCATTGCACGCATCAAGGAGTTGGCGTAAGCGTCTCTCCCTGGTCAGTTGTTTTCTGGTGATAATCATTTCAATCCATACTAAGGCACTTTTGCGCTGATGCAGAAGTGCCTTTTCTGGCTTTGTGTGTTTTTTCCTTCCTTCTTTTGTCATCTGATGTTTTCTTTGTAATTTTGCGCCGCCAATTTAGCGTTATGGTTAGAATGTTCATAAACCATGATCCTTGAGAGGTTATTTATCGTTACTAAGTAAGAAGGTATGAAGAAGAGTTTGACGGCATTGGCGTTTGGCAGTTTCGGATTGGGCATCTCTGAGTTTGTGATGATGGGCATCCTGCCTTATCTGGCTCACGACTTTCGGGTGGGAATAGCCGATGCCGGTAATTTTATATCGGCCTATGCCCTGGGTGTTTGTGTGGGTGCTCCCTTGGTGGCAGCTTTTGCGCGCAAGCTTCCGCTGAAACATATCATGTATGTGCTGATGGCCATCAGCACGCTCACCTCGTTGGCTATGGCATGCTGTCCTGTGCCTGGTGCCGATGGCGAGTCGTGGCCTTACTACCTGATGCTTGCCATACGTTTCCTGAGCGGCACTCCCCATGGCGCTTTCTTTGGCGTGGGTGCAATCATGGCCGACCGTTTGGCAAGGGGTGAAAAGGCTACGTTTGCCGTGGCTATCGTGTCGCTGGGCATGGCCATAGCCAATCTGATGGGAAACCCTCTTTGTGCCTGGGTTACGTCTGCGCTTTCATGGCGTTACATCTTCTATTTCTCTACCTGCTGGAACATCATCACCTGGCTGAGCATAGCTCGCTGGATTCCCCGGATGGATGCGCTTCCCGACCATGGGCTGAAAAGTGAGTTTCGCTTTCTTAGGAGTTGGGCTCCGTGGCTCTTGTTCATCTGCACCATCATGGGTAATGGCGGCGTTTTCTGTTGGTACAGCTATATCTCGCCCACGCTGACAGGTTTGGCTGGTGTGCCAGAACACCTGATGGGTATTATGCTCGTACTGGCAGGTGCTGGCATGGTAGTGGGCAATCTTTCGGGAGGTAAGTTGTCGGATAGGTTTGACCCTGGCCGTACGGGCAGAGGCATTGAGGCGTGCATTCTTGTGTGCTTGTTGCTTACTTTCTTCACCACGCATCTCATGTGGTGCGCCATCCCCTTGATGATGCTGACCACTTGTGGCTTGTTTGCCGTTTCTTCCCCTCAGCAATTGCTGTTTGTGCGGCACAGCAAGGGTGGTGAACTGATGTGCGGTGCAATGGTGCAGATTGCCTTTAATCTGGGCAATGCCATTGGCGCCTGGGCAGGTGGTTTGCCCATTGATGAGGCCGTCCCCTCCACCTATCACTATCCTGCCTTGATAGGAGCCTCTTTTGTGCTCTTCGGGCTTATAAGCTACATCGTCTTCTGCCACAAGTACGAGTCGAAGAGGTGAGGTTCACGAAGCATAGTTCATAGTTCGTGGTGCACAGTTCATAGTGTCTCTGTTTTTGGTGGGGGTGCATACATGCAGGTATATTCATCCTGTGTGCCTATTACCATCCCCCAAGTTTCACTCAATTGGCTTACGTCTGGCTTACGTGTTTTTACGTAAGCCAGACGTAAGCCAATCGTGTGAAGGTTAGGTGCACATAAGAACATGATAATACCATTCAGACATGCGCTCTTTGTCGAATGCTATCAGCACAACCTGTTTTTCTGCTCTACATACATCGATAGTCAGCGGTGTATTCGCTTCCCACTACCCCGTAAATGCCCTTGCAAATGTTAAACATCGACACTTTTCAGTAAAATCAAAGATTTTCTTGCTGATAATTGCAGATTTCTTCGTAATTTTGCGGTCAGAGACCGCTTCCTCCTTTACGTTTTGCCCTACGGCAAAAGTGCAAGGCATAACGCTAACCTCGTAATGGAGTAGAAAAACAAACGGAACGTCAAACAAATAAATTCAAGTATAACCGCCTCGGCATTAGCTGGGCAAACAGAAAGGAAATGAAGAAAGAAGACCTCGATTTCACCATCTATTGCGTCGGCCATGGCTGAAAGTCTCGGTCGTGATGCGCGTGATGTTTACCGGCTCATGCAGCAGGGCAACATCATCATGGGGTATATTGTGCCATGTTTCGACGTGCTACACTCTTTCTCACGAGAATACATTGTTGACGACCTCACACAGTTAATGAAGAAGAAAGGATTACTCGCTGCATGATACTCTATCACACATCCGACCAACGCATTTCAGACATGCATTGCCTCAGCGACTACTATCTCGCTGACGAACTGATGATAGAATATAAAAAGAAATAACATAATGTCAAACCTGATAATAAAGAAAGGAATAGAAAAGTCGTGCTGCCTCACACATATTACAATGTATGGATAGGTTCGCAGACGTTGTGACAAAAGATAAAGAATAGAAATATAACATATAACGCGCATTGACTATTATTTGCGTTCTCCTGAATGGCCTAGGAAACCGATTACAGAGATAAGAACACAAAGATAGTGGTTAGGCAACTTTACCCTTAGGGAAGAGTGTGCCTTGTCTGTCTATATAAGAAGTCAATGTTCATGCTTTTTGGGCATGGACATTTCTTATAGACAGATGAGGTCTCATTTCCTAGGCAGCCTCGGAGAACGCATAAGAAGGTTCATGCCCTTTTTGTGCGCTCACGTAAGTGGTAGATCGATGCACCAATTGATTAGCAACGATTTATCACGAAGATGGCGAAAAAGAAACTCAAATACGATATTCCTGAAGAGGAGGTTCAGCTTGTAGCAGAATCTCAAAGCCGTTACGGACGGTTGCATACCTACGTCAGCTTGTTTAGTAGTGCTGGTGTGGGATGCTTTGGTTTCAAGCAAGAGGGATTTCATTGTGTCGCAACGGTGGAACTGCTTGAACGAAGAATCAAAATACAAAAGTTCAATCGCAAATGTAGCATTGAGAGTGGTTACATTTGTGGCGACATGACCAAACAGGAAACGAAAGACAAAGTGTTTGGTCAGATAGAGTTTTGGCATGATTTCTTTCATATTGACAATATTGACGTCGTGATTGCTACGCCTCCTTGCCAGGGAATGTCGGTTGCTAATCACAAGAAGAAAGATGAGATGAAGCGAAATTCACTTGTTGTTGAATCCATTCGCATGGTGAATGAAATCAAACCTCGATACTTTGTTTTTGAGAATGTGAGGGCATTCCTTACTACGCTTTGTACCGATGTCGATGGACAAGACAAACCGATACGTGAGGCGATAAACAACAATCTATCTGGAAACTACAACATCCTTTTCAACGTAGTAAACTTCAAGGATTATGGCAATCCGTCAAGTCGCACTCGTACCCTTGTGATTGGGGTACGCAAAGACCTGAAAGAGATTACACCCTACGATCTGTTACCAACGAAACAGCCAGAAAGAACGCTTCGTCAAGTAATTGGTCATCTGCCAGCTTTGCACACTATGGGAGAGATTTGGGATGAGGATATTTACCACAACTTCCGCAATTACGACCCGAAGATGGTGGCATGGATAGAGAACATTAAGGAGGGGCAATCGGCATTTGACAATACAGAACCAGAGCGTCAACCTCACACCATCAAGGACGGAGTACGAATCTTCAACGCACAGAAGAATGGTGACAAATACACGCGTCAGTATTGGGATAAAGTTCCTCCTTGCATTCATACCCGAAATGACATTATGGCGAGTCAGAACACCGTTCATCCTGTGGATAATCGTGTATTCAGCATTCGTGAGGTAATGCTTATGATGTCCGTTCCCAATGAGTTCCAATGGTCAGAGATTCCATTTGAACAACTAAACGCCTTACCATTAGCTGACAAGAAAGCATTCTTGAAAAATGAGGAAATGAACATCCGTCAGAATCTTGGTGAAGCAGTTCCTACCATAATATTTAAGCAGGTAGCTCACAACGTTATTAGGATTGACACTAATAGAACTTTGACCGAATCAGATATTGAAAATCTTATCAGCAAGAACAATCTTGTCGATCAAGCTAAACTGCTTCGATTTATTCAATATGCCACTTCGTATAGCTTTGCAGAATTAAGCAAGGTTGCAGAACTCGCTAATGCTCAACGCGAGAATAATGCCGCATACTACACTCGTCAGGACATTTGCTACACCATCATTAAGAACCTTCCCGAGTTGAAAGAACTTGGTCAAGACGTTCGCATACTTGAACCATCTGTAGGTGTCGGCAACTTCCTCCCAACGCTTATCAGAAAGTACGAGAATGCAAAGAGCGTAACGATTGATGTTGTGGACATTAACCCAAACAGCATCGAAACACTTAGAACTCTTCTTGGCAAGATCACAATCCCTGAAAACATTCAAATCAACTTTATCAATGATGATTTCCTCTTGCATGATTTCGCTGATTGCAAGTATGATGTGGTGATAGGCAATCCTCCCTACATGAAGATAACAGGAGATAAGGATTTGCTAGCAAAGTATAAGAAAGGGATGACAAACAAAGAAACGAACAATATCTTCTCGTTCTTCATTGAGAAGTGCATTCGTCTTGGTCGTTTCGTTTCGCTGATTGTACCGAAGAGCCTTATCAATGCTCCAGAGTTTAACCTTACTCGCGCTTTGATGGAACGCTACAGAATGGAGCGTATCATCGACTTTGGCGAGAAAGGTTTCAAGGGGGTGAAGATAGAAACCATCAACTTCCTGTTGCGTAGCGATAAGAAGCCTGCCGACACGATTGTTGAGTCTTACATTTCTGAAACGATTACGACAACAGCACAATCGTACATCACGGATAGAAGCTATCCTTATTGGTTGATTTATAGAAACAAAGCTTTCGACCTTGTGGCTGAAAAGATGCAGTTTGGCATCTTCAAGGCTTATCGTGATAGAGCTATTACAAAGACGGTCACAAAAGATGCTGGAAGTATTCGTGTGTTGAAGTCAAGAAACATCGGAAGCAACTGCGTTGAGGACATCGAGGGGTACGATTGCTTCATGGATGATGTTTCAAATTATGACGTGAGCAAGTACCTGAATCAACAAAATTGCGTGCTTCTGCCTAACCTCACGTATAATCCTCGTGCTTGTTTTCTCCCCAAGAATTGTATTGCAGACGGTTCTGTGGCAATTCTTACACTCATAGATGAGAATGAGAGCGTAAACGAAGCTGACCTTGCTTACTATGCTACAGATGAGTATAGGCAGTTTTATGCCATTGCTCGTAACAAGGCAACGCGCTCCATGAACATCGACAATAATTCCGTTTTCTTTTTTGGCAAACTTAAGCAGAAATAAATCATTATGGCAAGAGTAGATATTAATTACATTCAAGATTTCATCAACAGACAAAATTTTGATATTCGTGTTTCTAAAAATGGCAGATTCACAGACCAAAAGTGTATTCCAGATGTTTTATGTGCAGTGGCCGAATGCGTTCTTGCATACATCGATGAAGACATTACCAAAGGTTTTACTAAAGATGATATTTGGCATTCAGATTATTCCAATTCCTTGATTACAGAATCATTCTCCAAGCCAGATGTAGAAACTAATAGCACCATCTCAGAGTACGACAAGTTCTTTGCCCAGCCATTGAAGCTTTTTGCAGCAGCTAATGTGTTAGTTGAGACAAAGCAAGGAAGGGTGAATTGTTATCGGGTCAAAGAGTTAGATATTCTCGAATACATCGCGCAAAGAGAAAAGAATGCATTAGATTTCCTTTATGTCTATCTTGACAAAGTTATGACCGATACTGGTTGCATACATCTTTTCAACGATTTCTTTACGTTGCAAGATAAAGATACTTTCAATAGATTATGTGAAGGCCTTGATTATCTTTATCATACCTATACTCCTGTAACTGGACAATACGAACCATCTCGTATTTATAACAAAATAATAAACATTTTTGCGTTCAAGAAAAGAAAACTTGGTAGTGTCAAAGGCCGGATTTCTAAATATCCCATCACTATTGATGAACTCCGTTATAATCGAGTTAATTGGAGAGACGTTGACAAGGGCAAGGGCATTTCGCGCCAAGAATTTGCACAACAAAGTACAATCTCAATTTCAAATAATAAGGGTTACTATGAACGTGCAGTAACAAAAGCAAAAGAATTTGTTCATTCTATCGAGAAATATAGCGAAGTGCATCCATACCCTGCGTACATAGCAACGGAAGCTCATCATATTTTTATGAAGAGCGAATTCCCTTCGATTGCGGATTGTGCAGAAAACATTATTGCACTAACAGGAACTGAGCATTATTCCTATGCACATCCTAATCGTAATACCCAGCGAACAGACCCCAATTATCAAATGGTATGCCTGCTGAGTAAGTTGGATTCCATTGAGAGGAACTTCCAGAATGGAGGTAACGATTATTCACTGGCAGATTTTGTCATGGTATTAAACATTGGGCTGAAAACAGAACAGTTTAATGAGCAAATGGGATTTGCGGGTATAAAAGCTAACCTCTTACAGTATCTACGTCCAAATCATTCGTCATTTTAATTCCTATGTACAAGGCAAATACCCAAATATCCCTCGCATTCGTGCCACAATTCCACCAGCATACTTGAAGGATTTTGGGTTAGGGGTGAAGTTGTGATTGGGTCAACAAACAGATAACTGATAACATTTTTCGTCATAAAGGGGTCTGTAATACGCAGATCCCTTTTCCGTTTTCAATAACTGTTTAACTGTTATCTGTGATTACTGTTATCAGGACGAGAGAGGGGTGTCATTAGAGATACGCCCCTACTTAACCATGGTGTTAATTCAACACTGTAGTTGACGGTGAACGAATCGTTCAGCGTATGTGGGATGAGTTCTTGTGATGGTGTTACGAATCATGACGGCATGCCGAAGACGTGTGGTACACTCCCTTGTTTTGGTAACTGATACTATGTTACCTTACCAATGGTAACGATGATGATTCCAATAAGAAATCTTTCAAGGTAACATAGTAACGTTACCAAAAACACAGAGGGGGTAAGGTGTTATAATGTTCTATTATTATATATATATAATAATAGCATTTTTGGATGTGTGGTACACTACCTTGTTTTGGTAACTGATACTATGTTACCTTGCCAACGGTAACGATGATGACACTGTCTTTTCCTGAATAGGGTGACTCGATTTTGCTTCTCTTTTTTGACATTTGAGTTTCCGTACTGATTAAGTTGACTTTCATAATTGATGTTCATCCAATAAGAAATCTTTCAAGGTAACATAGTAACTGTTACCAAAATGAGAGAGTGTACCCATTACTTCTCGGTTGGTAATGGTATGAAAGGTGATGCAATTGCGATGGATATTTTGCTGCGTCGCGAGGAAACATTTGCTACGTCGCGAGGGAACATTTGCTACGTCGCGAGGGAACAATTGCAGCGTCGTGAGGGAAATAATGGTGAGGCAGAACGGGTTGCTCCGTGATGCCATGGAACGTAGAGGCTGTAAACGAGGCCTGCGAGAAGCTAAAGGCTGCAAATGTATGCAAGAGGTAATTGGCAAGTTCACACTTTTTTTATTGTCCTCCTTGTGGTCGGCCTCTTCCCATTCGACGTCTTTGATGTCGATGTTTTCTTTGTGGTACATGTCACGTACACGGAGGAGGTGCTCCACCATCATGGCAGGGTACTGGTGCTGTTTGTAATGTTTTGATAATCATTAGGTATGTGTAGTGTTTTGACATAAAAAAAAGGACGTTATGAAAACGTCCTTGAAGTAACCCGCTCGGGGTTCGAACCCGAGACCCCATCATTAAAAGTGATGTGCTCTACCAACTGAGCTAGCGAGTCTTACCGTTTGAGCTAATTTGTTTTAGCGGGTGCAAAGTTACAACAAAAAAATCAAAATTAAAAATTATAACTTAAAATTTTTCAAAAAAAGTGTTTTTGTGAACCATTGCGCAAGGCGTTTTGTCATGGAAAGAAGACAAAAACTATGCTTTCTGCAGTTCTTCGATCTTCTCCAGCATGTCGGTTGCCTGACGTACGGAGGGGAAATAGAACTTATACAATCCTATGGTGGCTCCAATGGCTGCTCCTATCAGCGCGGGGATGAGGAGCATCATGAAATCTTGTGTGGTTGAACCATCGATTTTGACCATCTCTTCGTAGCAGAACCAGGGTATAAAGGCTATGATGAAAGGGATGGATACAAACAACAGGTATTTCTGGTTGAAGCGCTTGTAGCGGAGCAACTCTTGTGAGGTGCGCAACAGGTTTGAAGATGCCATCTCGTTGGTGTTGAAGTCGTTGACGTGCAGTTTCATGATAACGGAGGATACGAAGTTGATGCACATGAAGAGGTTGACGAAAATCTGGAAAAGTAATGAGTAATTCATCATATAGACGTAGAGCGCTATGGCAATCCAGCCAAAGAAACATACTGCCACGGCAGCCCTGTCGCGTGTCTTCATCTGGCCAATGCCGGTAGTCACAGCCTTGCGAAGCTGTTGCTCGTTGATGTGCACTTGCTGGTCAAGGCGCTGTTGCAGAATGGCGAACTGTGCGCGCATTTCTTCTAATTCGAGGTTTGTATTCAAGTTGTTCGTTTCCATTTTGTTTTCTTTTTTGAGATTGATTGATGAAGTTTTTATGCTTCCGGAAGTCTTGTTGCCTCCCCTTAAATTCCCACGATGGGAGAGTACTGCAGTTTTTGAGGGGTGGGGACTTTATTTGAGTTTCTTGAGTTGTTCGCGAATGCGTACCAGACGCACGCTGACATTCTTGGCAGAGATGCCTACGATGTTGCCAATCTCGTCGTATGACAGGTTTTCGAGCCAGAGCAGCACGATGGCGCGGTCGAATACGCCCAGTTGATGAATGCGGTCGTGCAGCATCTTAATCTGATGGTCGTCGGTTTCGTCCTGGCAATCCTTGCCCACAAGGCCAAGGGCATCGAGCGATGACGTGCTGTTCTTGTGCATCTTCTGTTTACGGTCTTGACTGATGCAGGTGTTCATTGCCACACGCCATATCCATGTCTTGGCATCGCTTCGTCCTTCGAACTTGGCAAAGCCTTTCCAAAGATTGATGAGGGTCTCCTGTACGAGGTCTTCCACCTCGTCGCCCTCGGCAAACATCATACATACGGTGTAGATGGTTGATTTATGCTTCTTCACCAAGGCGGTGAATTCCATTTCTGTTGTTTCCATTTTTTGTATCTTTTACTCCTTAGACGTACAAAGGGAAGCGTTTGCTACATGCTTCCCTCGTTTTTTTTTATATTTTTTTTGTCATCCATTTGTTGATGGTGCATTTGTTCGCTTGGTTTATCTACGATTTAGCAATTTACGATTTCTGGTTTGTTTGATTATTTGGGGTGTTGTGTGATTTCTGCCCAGAAAGATGAATCAAATCGTAAGTCGTTACATAGTAAACATATAAGTGGGTTAGTGCTTCTGGTTATAATGTTGCGTGCAATAGCCACCCCGTTTGGCAATGCGTGAGCAACGGCCTCCGTTTTGGGTGGTAGCCTTGCATCTGCCTTTGCTGGCAGACGACGAACCGGAATGCTTTTTCTGGTGGGTGCGACAGTATTTGCTGCGAGAGGTTGACTTGTTCTGGCAGCGTGTTCCGTTTTGGGTGATAGCCTGGCAACGGTCGCTGTCGAGTTGGTTCATTACCTCGTTGCAACCGCTCATGGTGAGCATCAAAACCAGTATGGTAAGCAAGTTCTTCATCAGTACGTATTCTTGATTATGTATTTACGTTTTTCTTTGTCCTTACTGCTGCCGGGGGCATTCAGTTTACAAGGCAAAATGGAGTTGTGTAGGTGGTCCTTATTCTCCACTCTTGAGGGTAGAGGTTATTGGCACGGTTGCCAATGCTCTTGGCAAAACCAAGAGGGATGCCCTTGAACGTGACCAGGATGATTCCTTTGGGAGCGTCGATGCGAAGTGCCTCACGACGAAGGTAGGATAATGCCTGCTCGTAGGTGAGTTCGCACTCGGGATAGCTGTTGCGTTCGTAGGTGGTGCTCATGGCCAGAACGTGCGAGGGGATGAGTCCCTTGGGCGTCTGCTCTGCTTGTGGAATGCCGTCGAGCAGTATGCGCAGGTTGCGATGGAGCTTGGCACAAAACGCATCGGCAGAAAGAGTGTTTGCGTTGACGTTTTCTGAAGTGCCATGCTTGCGAAGTGCTGCAATGAAAAAGCCCTCTCCGGCATCGCTTCCAGGGAGGAAGTGCCGTTGTTCCAGCACCTCTGCTCCGAGATGTGAGGCTATCCATTGCACGTTGTCCTCGTCCTCATAGTGGTTAAAGGTACAGGTACTGTATATGAGCAATCCGCCAGCCTTTAGGGTAGGCCAGATGTCTATGAGGATGTCTCGCTGTCTTTGCCAGCATGTCTGCACGTTCTCAAGGCTCCATTCGCGTATGGCTTGCTCATCCTTGCGGAACATCCCTTCTCCCGAGCAGGGCACATCTGTGACGATGATGTCGAACTGTGAAGACAGGAAGGTGAAGTCGGCAGGATAGTTTTGTGTGACGATAGAGTGAGGATGTCCCCATTTGGTCATGTTCTCTGCCAGTACCTGAGCGCGCTTGGCCATGGGCTCGTTGCTTACCAATACCCATTCGTCGGGCAGCAGCGAGCGAAGCAAGGTGCTCTTGCCTCCGGGGGCGGCGCAAAGGTCTAAGGCAAATCCACTGGCAGGCAAGGTGTCGAGTGGGGCATAGCGGCGTAGTACCTCGGCGAGATACATCGACGAAGCCTCTTGCACGTAGTAAACACCCGCATGAAAGAGAGGGTCGAAGGTGAAAGCCGGTCGCTTGTTGAGGTAATAGGCATTGGGGCACCAGGGCACGGGTTCCAGTTCGCTATTCATCTTGTAGGGCTCAAAATCCTGAACCCAACCTATCTTTTTGGGGTTGAGGCGAATGGAAACGGTAGGTTCCTGCGATAGTCCCTCGAAAAGGGATGCGGCCACCTCATCGCCATACTGCTGGCGCATCAACGTACAAAAGTCCTCTGGCAGTTGCATGTAAAACACGAATGAATTATAGATTAAACCGACACCACGCCCTTGATGGCTGGCCATGGGTCGTAGCCCTCTAACTGAAAATCCTCGTACTTGAAGTCGAAGATGCTCTTTACCTCGGGATTGAGAATCATGCGGGGCAAGGGGCGTGGCTCGCGACTGAGCTGTTCCTTGATCTGCTCCATGTGGTTGAGGTAGATGTGCGTGTCGCCTGTGGTGTGAATGAAGTCGCCTGGTTCAAGGTCGCAAACCTGTGCCATCATCATGCAGAGGAGGGCATAGGAGGCGATGTTGAAGGGGACGCCGAGGAAGGTGTCGGCACTACGCTGGTAGAGTTGCAGGGAGAGGCGTCCCTTGCCACCGGGCGTTGCGGGAGGTGCCACGTAGAACTGGAAGAAGGCATGGCAGGGAGGCAGGTTCATGTTGTCGATGTCTGCCACATTCCATGCCGAGACGATGATACGTCGGCAGTTAGGGTCCTTCTTGATGGTATCCACGGCCTGCTGAATCTGGTCGATGAAACCACCATTGTAGTCGGGCCATGAGCGCCACTGGTAGCCGTAGATGTGACCGAGGTCGCCCGTCTCAGGGTCGGCCCACTCGTTCCAGATGCGCACACCACGTTCCTGCAACCATTTGGCATTGGTATTGCCATCGAGGAACCACAACAGCTCGTATATGATACTCTTCAGATGCACCTTCTTTGTTGTCAGAAGGGGAAATCCCTCTTGTAGGTTAAAACGCATCTGATGGCCAAAGATGCTGATGGTGCCAGTACCTGTGCGGTCACCTTTCTCCACACCTTCGTCAAGGATTCTCTTCAGTAAGTCTTGGTATTGCTTCATGGGTATTTTTGTTTGTTTTCTTTTCTTGTGTGTCGTCGATGACGTTTTCGCCATCCTCCTCACGGGCAGGCGATGCACCATCCTTCTCGTCCTCACGGGTTTCCTCCTCGGAACTGGGGACAAACGATGCCTGATAGGTGGTTCGCAGCACCCTGAACTCCGTACGTCGGTTGTAGGCGTTGCAAATCTCCTGATGGTCGGGATTGTCGAACTTCATGATGAAGGCTTCGGTGAGCGTGTCGCCTTCGTGAAGGAAGGGGTTGCGCTCTGCCATCTTGCGTGTCACAACCTTTGGACGTGTCTCACCATAGCCCACGGGGGTGAGTCGCTCTATGGCGATGCCATGCTCTACAAGGTATTTCACTACGCTCTCAGCTCTGCGTTGTGAGAGTCGCAGGTTATAGGCATCGGCACCGCGGTAGTCGCAGTGGCTTGAAAGCTCAATAGTGATGTTGGGATTCTCGTGGAGCAAGTCGGCCAGTGAGTCGAGCGCCATGGTGGACGATTCGGTCAGTTTGGCGCTGTCGAACTCATAGAAGACATTGCGCACCAGTACCGGTGTGTTGATGCTTGCCAAGGGGAACTGCAGCACATATTCGCGGCTTACGTGGCTGGTGTCCACGTAGAGTTCCTCCTTATGGTTGAGGTAGCCCTTGCAGGTGCCCAGCAGTACGTATTGCACCTTGGGGTTGACCACCTGCTCAAACGAACCGTCGCCACGTACGCTTATCTTGAGGTTGGTTCCGTCGTTGCCCACCATATAGACGAGTCCCTCGGGCAGTTCGTAGCCGTCCTTCTCATACACCCATCCCTTGATGGTTTGCAGCACTTCGGGGCACTCAAATGTGTAGATGTGGTCATATCCCCGTCCGTCGCCGCGGTTGCTGCTGAAGTAGCCACGGTTGTGTACACCCTCGAAGGTCATGCCGAAGTCGTCTCCGCTTGAGTTCATGGGCGACTGGAGGTTTTCCACGTTCCATTTCTCGTGGCGTGTGTCGGTTGTGTCGCGCTTGGCACAGAAGAGGTCAAGTCCGCCCATGCCGGGATGCCCGTTGGACGAGAAATACAGTTCTCCGTTGGGACGGAAGGTAGGAAACATCTCATCGCCCTCTGTGTTGATGGGTTCGCCCACATTCTCCACGCCTCCCATACCATTCTCCCCAATGGCAATGCGCCAGATGTCGAGGCCACCCATGCCACCAGGCATGTCGCTCACAAAGTAGAGCCATTTGCCATCGGGCGAAACGGCAGGATGTGCGTAGCACGACAGCGTGTCGCTGGTCAGTTCCAGCTTTTGGGGTTTGCTCCATGAGGCATCGCTGCGCTGGCTGGTGTAGATCTCTGCAAAGCGGGGGTAGTCGGAATCGTAGGTGCAGCGTGTGATGTACATCGTCTTGCCATCGGGCGAGAAGCAGCACGCACCCTCTTCGTATTCCGAGTTCACGTCGCCTTCGCATGGTTCGGGTTGACTCCATTTGCCTTGGTCGTCGCGCTTGGAGTGAAAGATGTCGGCACTCTTGGTGCCTGTGATGCCGTTCATCTCGTCTCCCGTGGCTTGTGGACGGGTGGAGGTGAAGAATACCTCATCCCATTCGTCGCCTGTGAGCACAGGCGAGAAGTCTGCACGCCTGCCATTGAACAGGGTGTGCCTTTTCACAGTGTGCGTCGTGGGGTTGTTTTTCCATTTCTGTGCTTGCTTGATGCCTTGCAAGCCTATCTGTGCCAGTTTGTGGTCGGGCACAGAGTCAAGAAACAGCTGGTAGTTCTTCTCTGCGTTCTTGTAGTCGCCCGTCTTGTGCTGCATCTGAGCCAGATAGAACACCTTCATGCTGTCCTGGTATTTGTAGCGAATGGCATTCTGGTAGGCAGCCATAGCCTTGGCCGTGTAGTTTATCCTGCGGTAGCATTCAGCCATTTTCCAAGCCCTCTCGCCTCGCTTTTCCTTCTCCTTGCTTGGCGTGCGTGTATAGGCCTTCTTGTATTCGGCTGCAGCATCAAAGTACTCGCCAATAGCATAAAAGGCATCTCCCTTCTTCACGTTGCTTTCGGCTCCGCAAGCGCAAAGAAGAGTGATGATGGCTATGTAGATGCAGATGGCTTTGATGGCTCTCATTGATGTGTTCTTGTTGTGGCTCCCACAGGGTGCCAGGGCATATAAGAATAACGCACGTTAGGTAAAAATATTGCCTATGGCCTACTTTTTCTTTTTCTTCTTGGTCTCTTCCTCTGTGTAGGCTACGTGGCGGTTGCTGTTGTCGGACAGTACGGCCAGAACCACCTCGTTGACCATTTGCTTGAGTTCGTCGATGAATTGCTTGGTCTCATATTCCTTGTGCTCTATCTGTCGCAGTTTCTTTTCCCAGAGGCCGGTCAGTTCGGCACTTTTCAGCAGTTCTTCGTGTATGAGGTTGATGAGCTGTACGCCCGTTGGGGTAGCCCATAGCGAGGTTCTCTCCTTGCGTATGTAGCGACGGCGAAAGAGCGTCTCGATGATGGCAGCACGGGTACTTGGGCGCCCGATGCCGTTCTCCTTCATGGCATCGCGCAGTTCCTCGTTGTCCACCAGTCGTCCGGCGGTCTCCATGGCTCGCAGCAGGGTGGCTTCGGTATAGGGCTTGGGTGGGGTGGTCCACTTCTCTGAAAGTGTAGGCGTGTGGGGACCTTTTTCGCCTTTGGTGAAAGAGACAGCTGCGGCACCTTCTGCAGCTCCGCCCCCCTCTCCCGTCTCCCCGAGGGGAGAGGCCTCTTTAGTCACATTTGTGGTTTCGGGTTTCTTGAAGACCACCTTCCATCCCTCGTCCGTAATGCGCTTGAACGTGGCACGGAAGAGAATGCAGGAATCGTCGTTGCCCGTTCCATTTCCCTTTTCCTTTCCTATTCCATTAGTCTCCTCAGCAGCAGACGTGACTTTAAGTCCCTCCCCCTCAGGGGAGGTTAGGAGAGGGGTCGTGTCGTGTTTACGTGTCGTATTTACCTTCCCCATCACCGTCGTGGTCTCAAACTTGCAATCCTCGTAGAAGGCTGCGATGAAGGCACGTGCAACGAGGTCGAACACCTTCTGCTCCATCTCGCTCAGTCCCTGTGGCTGTACGCCTGTGGGGATGATGGCATGGTGGTCGGTCACCTTGGAGTTGTCAAACACCTTCTTGCTTTTCTTCAAGGCCTTTCCGCCCAATGGCTTCACCAAATGTGCATAGGGGGCAATGCCTGCAAACTTGGTGAGGTAAAGGCCGTTCATGATCTGAGGGCATTTGGGATACACGTCGTCAGGCAGGAAGGTGGTGTCCACACGTGGGTAGGTGGTGAACTTCTTCTCGTAGAGGCTCTGTATGAGTTGCAGGGTGGTGTCGGCCGAGAAGCCGAAACGCTTGTTGCAATCCACCTGCAAACTGGTAAGGTCGTATAGTCGGGGCGATGACTCCGTGCCGTTTCTCTTGGTGACGGACACTACGGTGAAGTCGTTGTTCTTTATCGCCTCCAACACGTCTTTTCCCTCTTGCTCGGTGGCAAACTCTATCACTTTATAGATGGGGCCTTTTGACTTCTGCGT
Organism: Bacteroidaceae bacterium; assembly: GCA_045597585.1. Lineage (GTDB taxonomy): Bacteria > Bacteroidota > Bacteroidia > Bacteroidales > Bacteroidaceae > Physcousia. The sequence goes on from JAZLKL010000036.1 coordinate 25,958, forward strand.
CTTGCCCTGTTTGGCCGCTTCGGCTATCTGTGCCCTCTCTTCGGCTTCGGCATCCTCGTCGCGTGCAATGGCGTTGAAGCGTGTGTCCCGGTACAGGGTGGAGAGTACCCACGACTGTCGTGGTACGAAGTTCTCAATCTCCTCCTGACGTCGTACGATGAGGGCAAGGGTAGGAGTTTGCACGCGACCAATCGAGAGCACCTGTCCTTGTCCCTGTCGGTATTTCAGGGTGTATAGTCGCGTGGCGTTCATGCCAAGCGTCCAGTCGCCTATGGCACGTGCCAATCCGGCTTCATAGAGGGTTTGGTATTCGCTTTGGTCTTTCAGGTTCTGAAATCCTTCGCGTATGGCCTCCTCTGTCAGCGAGGATATCCAGAGACGCTTCACGGGGCACTTGGCCTTGGCCTTTTGCATCACCCAGCGTTGTATGAGCTCACCCTCCTGACCGGCATCACCGCAGTTCACGATGCCGTCGGCTGCCTGCATCAGGCGCTCGATGATGTGAAACTGCTTCTCTATGCCCTGGTCGGCCTTGAGTTTGATGCCAAAGCGAGGTGGTATCATGGGTAACTGTGCAAGGCTCCATTGCTTCCATTGGGGGAAGTATTCGTGGGGCTCCTTCAGCTCGCAAAGGTGACCGAAGGTCCACGTGACCTGGTAACCATTGCCCTCCAAATATCCATCGCGCTGACTATTGGCTCCGAGTACATGGGCAATGTCTCGGGCTACGGATGGTTTCTCGGCGATACATACTATCATGTTTGTTTGACGTTTTTGAAGTGGTTCTGTGGGGTGGTTGTTGTCATTTCTTTTTTAGGATAAACGGCATGACAGCGTCAATCACGTTTTGTTTTCTCTCCTGCAGGTGAAGAATCTGCTCTTCGAGTGTGCCTTCACTTACCAGACGGTAAACGAATACGCTTTGTTTTTGTCCGATGCGGTGTGCACGACCAATGGCTTGTTCTTCAGCCGACAGGTTCCACCAAGGGTCGAGCAAGAATACATAACTGGCTTCCGTGAGGTTGAGACCTACGCCTCCAGCCTTTAGTGAAACCAGAAAGAACTGATGGTCTTCGTGCTGGCGGAAGTCGTCGATTACCTTTTCCCGGTTCAGTGTTTGTCCAGTCATCATGTTATGTGCCCACCCTTCTTTTTTCATTTCTTGGGATATGCGTTCCAGAAAACCTACATATTCGCTAAAAAGCAGCACACGGTGCTTGGTGCCTCTGAGGTTGCTCAGCATGTGCATAAGTACCTCTATCTTTCCCTCGCCGTTGGCAATCTGGCGTAACTGTTGTATGGCTGTTAGCACATGTACGTTCTGGGGCTCTTCGTCGCGTAGTATCTCGTTGCGTGCCTGACTGAGTGCTTGTTGGTAGAAAGCTGCCTGTTCTTCTGTCATTGGACACACAATAGTCTCATCTTGACGTTCGGGCAAATCAGAGAGCACCTGTTCCTTGGTTCGCTTCAGCATATAGGGTGACACCATTTTGCGTAGCACCTCGGTACGTCGGCTGTTGAGGTCGTCGGCAATAGGACGCATGAATAAATGTTCGAACGATTTGAAATCGCCTAAAACGGGATAGTCGAGTACGCTCATCAGGCTCCACAGTTCGCTCAAGTTATTCTCAATGGGCGTTCCACTGAGTGCTATGTGTTGCGTGGCTTTCAGTTTTCGTACTGCTGCATACACTTGTGCATTGCGATTCTTGAATGCTTGGCTCTCGTCAAAGACTGCTACGCCGAAGTCTATGCTGTTAAGGTACTCTATGTCGTTGGAAAGCGTATGATACGTTGTTATCACCACATCCCAGCTCATGAGTGCTACGCGCTTTTGCTGTCGTTGTTGCACCGTGCCTGTATATTCAAGTAAGGAGAGCGTGGGCGCAAAACGTTGTAACTCGTTGCGCCAGTTGTGAACCAAGGAAGCGGGTGATACAATAATACAGGTTTTCTTTTCGAATAATCGATCCATTGAGTCGTTCGTGCCTTTTCCGCTCATTTCCTCCTCGCTGAAGAGAAAGCCATCCTGTGGTGTTTGTTTCGACTCTACTGTGCAACTGATGGCCTTATATTTCAGCAACAAGGCAATGGTTTGCACGGTTTTTCCCAATCCCATTTCGTCGGATAGGCAGCATCCCGAACCAGATAGCAGATGTTGCAACATCCATTTGTATCCTTCGTGTTGGTAGGGGCGCAATGTGGCTTTGAGTGTGCTGGGAATGGTAAAATCGGTGTCCTTGCAGCCTTGTGTGTCCTGATTCCATTCAAACTCCTTGATGGTGTGGCGATGAATGCGAAACACACCGTTTTCGTCACCTTGGTTCAGTAGTAACACTTCACCGTATCTCATCACCCATTCCTCGGGTATGATGAGTGTCTCGCCAGTAGGAAGAACGTGTTCGCGACTTCCGTTTAGTATTGTGTCGCGCAGTTGTGAGAAAGGTAATTCCAACCCATCGTCTAATTTGATGCTGATGTGTAGTTGTAGCCAGTCACCCACCCATGTGTGGTGCTGCACAATGTGGTTCTGACCGACGTAGTATGTCTTGTTGCGCAATTGCTGCACATGAAAGCCTGCTTGTCTCAGTTCGTCATGTTTGGTGCGTAGCCAATCCACCTGAGACGCTGCATCTTTCCAACGCAGGATTCCATTTGTGCCGGAGTTGTTTTCGTTATATAATTCAGATAGTTTCTCAATACATTCAGCTTCCCATTGCTTGTTTCGCAAGATGCGCATGAAGGTATAGTTTGTACCATCTGTCTCAATCCATACACAACCCACTCTTTTGTCGGTAATCGTGAAAGCGTGTTTGCCATAAAGGAAATGGGGCACAAGTATGTGGTTTCCAAAAGCATCTTCTTCGCTGGTCAGTTTACAGGAAGGTGTCACTGAGAGATCTTGTATGTCGAAGCCTTCTGAACTGATTTCTGCCCAAGCCACGTTGTGCAAGATGAATTTTCGGAAGTATTCATCCTCCATGCGCTTGGGAATGCGTATGCAATCGTTCTTGAGGAATGGCATAACGATGCGTCCACTGTATTGTGGGGGCATTATGTGAAGCGTGTTGTCAATGCGGATGAGGCCAGGACTGGCAGCCAGTATTTGTACGGGATGTTGTGAAAGCGTTAGTTCTTCTTTGCCGACTCGCAGTTTCAAGCTGTAGGTCACCTCTTCTTCATTACGTACAAAGTGCATGAGTGGTGTCACTTTGTCGTGGCTTACCCTAAGCTCGTTTGCCAAAAGCAGTTCACTTTTAAGAGTGGCTCTGTAAAAAAGAGGGATGGTGGCCTCGTTGCTTAGCGACACCATCTGACAAAGTAATTTATTACAGAATTGCTGAACTTGTTTTTGTGTTTTTTTGTCGGCATCCGCCCAGAAAATGGATTCTTTGCGGTAGTTGCGAACGCCGAATGTCTTGTAGATTTCTTGGGGGAGTAGTTTGTGGCTCAGACGTATAACCTCTCTTTGTGCTGTGGCTTCTTCTTCGAATTCTGAGGCTTGTGCCATACCTTCAAGGTGCACACTATCTCCATTCTCCCTGATGCGGTAGAGGGCAGCAGTGTATAACTCCCAGGAGTGGTGGGGGTATATAATGAGAGCCGTTTGCATCATAAGGATTGTGCCAATTTCTCGTTTACGATGTTGGTCAGGTTGATGAAATCGGCCACGGACAATTGCTCGGGACGCTTGTTGAAAAGTTCGTCGGCAAGCATGTCGCTGTAGTCAACGGCGGCCATACCTTGCTGCTCACGTTGTGCATTCATCTCGTTCAACAGGGGACGGATGTTGTTGCGCAGCGTCTTGCGTCGCTGGTTGAAGGTGGTCTTAACGATACGTTTAAACAGTTTTTCGTCGCATCCCAATGACGTTACGTCGTTTCTCGTCATGCGAATGACTGCCGACTTCACCTTGGGGGGTGGGTTGAATACATGCTCGTGCACGGTGAAGAGATACTCCACGCTATACCATGCCTGGATGAGTACCGACAGGATGCCGTAGGTCTTGTTGCCTGGATGTGCCGTGATGCGTTCGGCCACCTCCTTTTGTATCATACCCGTGCAACAAGGGATGAGGTCCTTGTAGTCGAGCATTTTGAAGAAGATCTGGCTTGAGATGTTGTAGGGATAGTTGCCGGTGAGCACGAAAGGCTGTCCGTCGAAGGTGTTTTCGAGATGCATCTTCAGGAAGTCATCCTCAATGATGCCCTCTTCCAGGTCGGGATAGTTCTTGCGCAGATACTCCACCGATTCGAAGTCAATCTCTACGACTTTGACGGTACGAGGTTTCTTTATGAGATATTGTGTCATGACACCCATGCCGGGGCCCACTTCCAGCACAGGAATGTCGGGATAGGCATCTACGGTGTCGGCAATTGCGTTGGCAATTGTTAAATCTGTCAAAAAATGTTGTCCGAGGAACTTTTTTGGCCTTACCTGTTTCATCGTTTCAGTTTTTTTGAGTAAATTTGCGCACAAAGATAGAGAAAATAATCCGTAATTCATAATCCGCAATTCATAATTCACATTTCAAAACTTTAAATTGCACAAAATAACGCCTTCACTGGTGATGAACAAAACGCTTGGCACTATACTTAAAATCGTCCTTCCCCTGACCATCTCGGCATTCATCCTGTGGTGGATGTATCGCGGAATGGATTGGCAGGAAGTGAGTGATGCCCTGAGTGGGGGCATGAACTGGACGTGGATGCTGCTCTCCTTGCCTTTTGGCATTCTGGCCGAGGCATTGCGTGGGTTGCGTTGGCGTCTGGCCTTGGAACCGCTTGGCGAGCATCCTCGCAACAATACCTGCATCCACGCCATCTTTCTGAGCTATGGCAGTTCGCTGGTGGTGCCTCGTGTGGGCGAGTTCCTGCGATGCGGCGTGCTGAAACGCTATGATGGCGTGTCGTTTGCCCGCAGCATGGGTACTGTGGTGACGGAGCGCTGCATCGACATTATCATCATTCTGGTGCTGAGCGGCATCACGGTGCTCATGCAGATTCCTGTCTTTGCGCACATAGCCAAGGAGACGGGCATGTCGCTCGACGGAATACTGGGCCAGTTCACCCCTATGGGCTATGTGGTGACGATAGCCTGCGTGGTGCTGATTGTGGGCATGGGCTGGTGGCTGTCAAGAAAGTTAGGTATATTCGCACGTGTGCAAGGCGTGCTGAAGGAACTGCGTTCAGGCTTGTTCAGCGTGCGCTATATTCGCCAGCGAGGCTTGTTCATACTCTATTCGCTGGGAATATGGGTTAGCTACTTCCTGCATTTCTACCTCACGTTCTATTGCTTCTCCTATACCGAGCATCTGAGTGTGTCGGTGGCCCTGGTGGCCTTCGTGGTAGGTACTTTTGCGGTGCTGGTGCCCACGCCCAACGGGGCAGGTCCATGGCACTTTGCCGTGAAGACGGTGCTCGTGCTCTTTGGTGTCTGTCAGACGGATGCCGTGGTGTTTGTGCTCATCGTGCATACCATACAGACAGCCTTGGTGGCGTTGCTCGGAGCATACTCCTCGCTGGCATTGTCGTTCACGAAAAAGAACAGGGAAAACGGAAAAACAGTAGCCCTCTAACCTCCGCGGGGAATAAGAGTGATGCTGAAATAACAAACGTGTTATATAAAAAGAGCATATTTACAATAAAATAATAAACAATTGCCCTTTAACCAACTGATGCGAGGCATACGCACATTTGTTTTAGGATGGCATAAAAGGGCCTTAAAATTTAAAATACTATGATGATTAACGAACTCGATCCCCAGATTATCTGGAAGAACTTCTATCTTCTTACACAAGTACCTCGTCCCAGCGGACATCTGGAAAAAGTACAGAACTTCCTGCTCGAATGGGCCAAGGAGCATGGCATTGAGGCCTTCAAGGACAATGCCGAGAACATCGTGATGCGCAAGCCTGCCACTCCAGGTTATGAAAACCGACAGATTGCTGTGTTGCAGGCACACATGGATATGGTTCCACAAAAGGTGGACGAGAGCAACCATAATTTTGAGACCGACCCCATTGAAACCTATATCGACGGTGAGTGGGTAAAGGCAAAAGGCACTACCCTCGGTTCGGACGACGGTATGGGAGTGGCTGCCATCATGGCTGTGATGGAGAGCCGCGACATTGAGCACGGTCCCCTGGAGGCCCTGATTACGGCCGACGAGGAGACTTGCATGTATGGTGTGAACCATCTGGCTGCCGATACCTTGAAGGGTGACATCCTTTTGAACATTGACAACGAGACCATGGGAGAGTTTGTCATCGGTAGTGCTGGCGGCGTCAACATCAATGCCTCAATAGGCTATAAGGAGCAGGCTCCGGAGGCAGGCGATGTGGCTGTGAAGATTACCTTGAAGGATTTGAAGGGTGGACATAGTGGCCTTGAGATATGTGAGGGTCGTGCCAATGCCAACAAGCTGATGGCTCGCGTGGTTCGTCAGGCCATACAGGACGACGATGCTTGCCTGAGCAGTTGGAAGGGTGGCAATATGCGTAACGCCATCCCCAGAACAGCCGAGGTGGTGCTGACCATTCCTGCTGACAATCTGGAGGACCTGAAGGACCTCGTGGCTTACTGCAAGAGCGTGTTTGAGAACGAATATCGTGGGGTAGAGGATACCATTACGCTGGTGGCTGAACCTTGCGAGATGCCTGCTGGCATTATGCCTCAGGAGATTCAGGACAACCTCGTGAATGCCATTACGGCTTGCCACGATGGCGTGCTTCGTTACATCCCCAGTATTCCCAGTGTGGTAGAGACCAGTTCGAACCTTGGCATCATTACCATAGGTGAAGGCAAGGCCGACGTGCTGATCCTGGCTCGTTCAAGCAATGAGACCATGATGGAGTATATTCAGGAGATGCAGGAGGCATGTTTCTCAATGGCTGGCATGAAGGTGGAGTACGGCGGCCAGTATGGAGCTTGGCAACCAAACTTCGACAGCGCCATCACCGCCACAATGGTCAAGGTGCACAAGGAACTCTTCAACGAGGATGCTGTGGTGCAGGTTTGCCATGCTGGTTTGGAGTGCAGCATCATTGGTGGTGTTTATCCCAACATGGATTTGGTAAGCTTTGGCCCCACACTTCGCTCACCCCACACTCCCAACGAGCGTTGCCATATTCCCAGCGTTGCCAAGTTCTGGGTGTTCCTCAAGGCTTTGCTCAAGGAGATTCCTGTAAAGTAGGTTTATTCAATATGTGGTTTTGACGGTTATTGGCTACAGGCGAAAGACCAACGGCGTTAGTGCCAGAGGCTCGTGTGCAACCAGTAACCTTCAGCCACAGCAAAAAAAGGATGAGTCGTTACCATAAAAAGTTCGCATCACTAATCGTACCAAGTTAACTTTTTATCATCACTTAACAATTGACTATGCGTAGATTCTTGTTCTTATTCATTTCGTTACTTTCCTTGTTGTCTGCCTCTTCTGCCAACAAGCCTTCAAAGGAACTGGCCTTGTTCATTAGCGACATGGTGGAGGAGCAGAACATCCATCCTGACAGCTTCTATGTGGGTATTGCCCGATTGGAGGCTCGAAAGGAAAGCGTTTCCGACCCGACGGAGAAGGCCATTACGCAAGCTGTTTTGGGCTATGTGTACCAAAAGTTTGCCTATAAATCTTCTGCACTCGAGTATCAGTCGCCGTCGGATGAAACCAAGATGGAGGCATGGAGCTATGATGACTACATGAGGATGTCGGCTCAGCGCTATGCCGAGGCTTTGTCCGATCTGGATGTCTTGCATAAGACTACAATTAGTCAATGGGCTCCCCTTACGGAGAAGGGTAAGGATGACGCCATCTACAACAACGATATGCTGATGTTGGTGTGGCGCCATGCACAGGACGTGAGCTTTAGGAACAAGGAAATCCCTTCGCGCGCGAACATTATAAAGTATTATGAGAAACTGGGCAACCGTAAGGCTGTCTTGTGGCTGAAGATTGAAGAGAGTTCAAGTCTGGTTAGGACAGAAGAGATTAAACGCTTGAAGGAACTTAAGGACGAGTATGCCGACCTTGACATGTGTGCGGAGGTATATTTGAGCCTGTCGAATGTGGAGTATGATTCGAAAGTACGGGTGGATTGGTTGGAAAAGGGTCTCAAACTCTATCCAAGATATAAGTACAAGAGTAGGTTGAGCGAGTCTTTGCAACAGTTGCAAACTCCTGATTTCTATTTGACTTTAAGTTCTGGCCATCCATATCCTGGCAATACATACAGGTGGATAATGCACATGAAAAATGTGCAGACAGTAAAATGGCAGCTTTACCGACTCAACAAGGATTTTGATAGCAGGCAGTACTCCAAGGCAAGGAACGAGATGAAGTATTTGCGCAAGCATGCCACCCTGCTGAGCGATGAGTTGCACCAATGCTCTCAGCACACTCCTTGGCAACAATTCTCCGACACGTTGTCATGGACGTCACCCGAAGTGGGACGTTATGCCTTGGTCGTGCTTCCCTCTACCCAGATGAAGCTGAAGGATAAGACCAGGGAGTCTGTTGAGTTTATCCGTGTGTCTCGCTTGGTGGCCAGCAGTATTTCTCTGCACGATGGGGTGGAGCGCATCATGGTGAATGATGGTTTGAGTGGTAAACCGGTAGCGGGAGCTACCCTTTCCTTCTATCGTACTTACAAAAATGAGGCTGACACCACATACTTTGGCACGGTGAAGACCGACAAGGACGGCAAGTATGACTTTAAGTGGCCCAAGGATAATCGTGGAGCTCTCTTGTCGGGATTGGAGATGAAGGTAACCCATGGCGACGACTGTTGGCAGGCATCTGCCCGTCTGTATCATGGTCAGGTGCATTTTGAAACGCCCAGCAACCATAGCGAACTGAAACTCTACACCGACCGAAGCATCTATCGTCCGGGACAGACCGTCTATGTGGGCGGTGTGGCCTACAGCAGAAAAGATTGGGTCGAAAAGGTACTGGCTGAGAGAGATTACAGCATTGCCCTGCATGATGCCAATGGTAAGGTGATTGCCGAGAACCAGGTGATTACCGACTCACTTGGCGTGTTCTCCACCGAGTTTGCATTACCCGAATCGGGCATTACAGGGACTTTCCGCATTACTGTGGATGGTTATACCCGACAGTATGTGAAGGTGGAGGAATATAAGCGTCCCACTTTTGAGGTTACTACGGATGAGGCTCCAGCTGTGCAGATGCCTGCCGACAGCATTTGTCTTACGGGTCGCGCCATGATGTATAGCGGAGCGCCTGTGCGTGGAGCACAGGTGGTAGGACAGTTCCGTTGGGACGATAGCTACTGGGCTCGTTGGGGACGTCCCTCTCGTTCTCGCTACGACGAGAAGCTCGATACGGTGCTGACTGACGAGCAGGGTCGTTTCAAGGTGGTCGTACCTATAGCAAAGCGCAAGTCGTATCTGCGTTACGGACAAGTGCTTAGCGTGCACTATGATGTGATCAGTCCTTCGGGTGAGACGCATACTGCCGAGCAATCCATTTTCCTGAGTAGTGCTCCTCTGACCTTGCATGCTCAGGTGCCCGACATGATTGACCGTGACAAACTCACTCCTTGGAGTATGGAACTCGTGACCTCTACAGGCACAGAGGTCAGCGGTGAGATTACGATGACCTTTAAGAAGGGTAACAAGGTGGTATTCGAGACGAAGGAAAAGTCGGGACATAGTGTGCTGCCCACAAGTCTCAAGGATGCACCTTCGGGTAGGTACGACCTTTGTCTTCAGTCTGTTGTGAAGGGAGATACTGCCCAATATAGGACAAATGTAGTGCTCTTCAGTCAGCATGACACCAAACTTCCTACCGACTCTACCTTGTGGGTGTATGTGGCAGAGAAAAACATGTCGCCAGGTAAGAGTGCCCGTGTGCAGGTGGGTACGTCCAAGGATGTGTATTTGTATTACACCCTTTCCAGCAACAAGAAGGTACTGGATGATCGCTTGATTCACCTGACCGACACCTTGCTGACCTTTGACATTCCTTATGAGGAGAGTAATGACAAGGGCGTGGTGATGAATGTAATGCTGGTGAAGAATGAAAAAGTATATACCAAGAAGGTGGAGATACAGCTTCAGCAACCTGATAAGCAATTGAAACACAAGTGGATTACATTCCGCGACAGGTTGCAGCCAGGTCAACAGGAAACCTGGCAGCTTCAGTTGCTTACGCCCGATGGCAAACCTGCCCATGCCAACTTGATGGCTTCGCTCTACGATGCTTCTCTTGATGCCATCAACTCGCACGGCTGGTCTTTCAGCCATCCCATGTCCTATGATCTGTTCCGGAATGGCTATGGTGTGCTCTCAAAGTTAGGCTCCAGCTCCTTGAGGAGTAGCTTCTCCCTGAAGGAGTATCCTGATGTGAATTATAGTTTTGCAGCGTTTGACAACTCTCTCTTTACACCCAATGCCTATGGCTACGTGAAATCTCTTGGAAAGGGAAGGAGGGGCAAGGCTGTTTATGAACTTGGTATAGCTGATGACGGGGCAGTGTATGCTGGAGCTGCGCCCATGATGGTCATGAGGGAATCTGTAAGCACGAGCAAGAAGTCTTATGATGAGAATTCAATGGGTACTGGTGCAGAGATGGTTGCGGATGAAGAAATACTCGAAGTTGCTGACTCTGAGGAAGGCAACGAGGATGTGGCTGACCCTGCGGTTCAGCTTCGCGAGAACTTCAACGAGACAGCCTTCTTCTATCCGGCCCTTCGCACCAATGAAAAGGGTGAGGTGACAATCTCCTTCACGCTTCCCGAGAGTCTGACTACCTGGCGCTTGCTTGGCTTGGCTCATACGCAAGACCTGCTTACGACGATTCTCAACGAGGAGGCCAAGGCGCAGAAGGATTTGATGGCTCAGCTATCCCTGCCTCGTTTCCTACGTCAGGGCGATAAGGCTTCCCTCTCTGCTACAATCTTCAATATTTCCCAGAGTGCACAGAAAGGTCGTGCCGTGCTGACCATTCTTGATGCTGAAACCGAGAAGGTTATGCTTAAGCAACGTATCAACTTCGACATCAAGGCGCAGAGCGATACTACCTTGTTGATTCCCTACAACGTGCCCGATGATGCGAGTATGCTCATCTGCCGATGGGTGGCTGAAGGCTCAACCTGCAGCGATGGTGAGCAGCGCTATCTTCCTGTATTGTCAAACAAGGAGTGGATTACCGAGTCAAGAGCGCTTACCTACATCAAGGCTGGCAACTATCGTGAAGACCTTACCAAGATGTTCCCTGTGAAGGATGCCGTCAACAAGCGACTTACCTTTGAGTATGTGAGTCAGCCTGTGTGGTATGCCATCCAGGCATTACCCTCGCTGGCTTGGCCTAAAAACGAGGATATCCTTTCATTGGCAAGTGCCTACTATGCAGGTTCGATTTCTGGCAGCATCGCCGCCCGTAATCCCAATATCCTTGAGGCTATCAACAGTTGGAAGGATGCAGGCTTGCTGCATAAGAGTAAACTCCTGCAAAACGAAGAATTGAAGGGCATCATCTTGCAGGAGACGCCTTGGATTGCAGAGGCAGAGGCTGAAACCGAACATATACAACGACTCAACACCCTTTTCGACGAGGCTACCCAGAGCAGCCTGCAAAAGGAATACCTCGACAAGATGCGTAAGTTGCAGAATAGCGACGGTTCGTTCTCTTGGTTCCCTGGTATGTCGGGCAGTTACTACATCACTCGCGAGGTGGCTTACCTGCTTACTCGACTGAAGGTGTTGAACGGAAAGGCTCCCGACAATATGATTACCCAGGCTGTCGGTTTCATACGCAAGGATCGACCCACTCATCTCTCTGTCTCTTCACTACGTTATCTCTATGTGCTTTACCAGAGTGGGGTGCAGATGGACAAGGCCGACCGTCATAATGCCGACTCCCTCTTGAAAGTGCTGGTTAAGCATCCCGAGGATCTTGACATAGAGGAACGTGCACTGGCTGCCATCGTGCTTAAAAAGGCAGGAAAGGACAAGAACTCTGAGCGTTATCTGGAATCTGTAAAGAAGTTCCTCGTGACCAACAAGGAGGGATTGACTTATTTCGAGTTCCCACAAGGCAGCCATCGCAGCATCAACCGTAAGTTGCACATCCATGTACAGGTGATGGAGGCTATCTCTCAGTTGTCGCCACAGGACTCTGTTCTTCTGGATGGCATGCGTCGCTACTTGCTTCGTCATAAGCGTACTTCTGAGTGGGATTCTCCTGTCAATACGGCAAATGCTGTATTTGCCCTCTTGCTTGACAATGAGGGAGCCTTGCAGCAAGGTTGCGATGCCGAGGTGTCTTTGGTGGGCAAGCAGAAGACAAAGGTGGAGAGCGAAGGGACGGCCTTCGGTTATGTGCGTTCGCAGATGGAGGTAAAGAATGACGTTAAGTCTGTCGAGATTGTCAAGAAGGGCAATCAAGAGAGCTGGGGCGGTATCTATGCGCAGTATCTGGCTCCCATCTCGTCGGTGGAGAATAGTGAAAAGGGTGAGCTCTCTGTCAAGGTAGAGGTGAAGCCCGAACGTCAACCTGCCAGCCAGTCGGCAAGTGGGGTATTGGGTGACCTTTCTGTGGGGTCTCGCGTGCACGTACGTTATATTATTACGGCGGAGAAGGATTATGAGTATGTGGTGCTGCACGCTCCACGTCCTGCCACCGCCGAACCGGTTTCGCAGCTCTCTGGGTATAATTGGCGTGGCGGATTGGCTTACTATCGTGCCGTGAAGGATGCTGCCGTCAACTTCTTCATCGACTATCTGCCTCGTGGCAGTTACGTTATCGAGGAGGACTGGCTTGTGGAGCGTCCTGGTGAGTTCAGTACGGGCATCACAAACATCCAGTGTCTCTATGCACCCGAATTTAGTGCACATGCCAAGGATATTAAAGTAAAAGTAGCAAGTAAAAAGTGAATACAATGAAGAAATCCTTTCTCCTCTTATTGTTAGTTGCAGGTCTTTGTGCTTGCGAGTCGTCCGAAAAAGGGCGTGATAAACATTCGCACGTTCAGTCGATAGGACAACCCAGCGAGGTGGTGCTGATACTCGACAACGCTGTGCTGAATTCTGACTTGAAGGACTCGCTCGAAGATATGCTTACGGTAAATGTGCCAGGGCTGAATCAGGGTGAGGATTTCTTCCGCATGTCGCGCATCCCGACCTCTATGGACAAGGGTGAGTTCAAGCGCATGCACAGCCGTGTGCTGGTCAAGGTTGATAACACGGTGAAGGAACCTTCTGTGGGAATTGCCACCGATATGATGGCCGCTCCTCAGGTGCAGGTGCAGATTTCCACACCCAACGTGGATGCCTTGAGAGGTTATGTGTCCTCCCATGGTGACTATATCCGACAGCTTTTGCTCGACAACCAGCTTTCCATTCAGGCTTCCTACTTGAAGGGTCATCATTCGGCCGAGTTGTTCAAGGACTTGAAAGAGGTGCTTGGCTATACTGTCGAGGCACCCGAAGAGATAAAATTCACCAAGAAGGGACGGAATTTTATATGGGGAAGTTCGCGTACTTCCGAGAAGCAGCTCAACATGGTTTTCTATACTCGCCCCTATAGTGGCCCCAATATCACGGATGCCAAGGAACTGGCCTTGCTTCGCGATTCTGTCATGATGGAGAATATTCCTGGCAGTCAGCCCGACCAGTGGATGGAGACCGTCTGGGAGAATGAATGCCCTATAGTGACGGTCAAGGAACGTGAACTTGATGGGCGTAAGGTTACCGAGATGAGAGGTCTGTGGCAGATGCGAAACGGTGCTATGGGCGGACCGTTTGTGAGTATCAGTTTTGTGGACTCCGAAGCACAGAAATTAGTGGTTGGGGAGGGGTTCGTGTTCTCTCCTTCTACTTTAAAGCGCGACTTGATACGACGTCTTGAGGCTTCTCTGCGCACACTAAAGAAATGCAAGAAAACAAACTAATATTATAGAATTTCAGCAAAATAGCATGCAATGTTACAAAAATGATAGCGCATGTTTCATTCTTGATAACTATATAAATGTATAATTACTATTTTTGCACCGAAATTTCGTTGATAACAAGAATAAACTAATTTAATCATTTTTTAAAACTAATTTTTTATTAACCTAAAAACTATTGTTATGAAGAAGTTTTTTACTCTCATTGCAGCAATGGTGGCGTCATCAAGCATGATGGCTCAGGAATGGACAGACAACTTGTTTGGCAATTCTGATGTCGAGGGTGCTGATATGTCATGGTTTGCTGTAAAGAACAACACCCCTGGTGGTACTGAAGACCCCGAGATTAAGACGGGTGAGACTCTTACTGCCGTAGAAGGTAAGGGCGTGAATGGTTCAAAGGCAATCGAGATCGTCTCTTATGCATTGACTGATGTCGATGGTGACCACAACAATGCTTGGCAGGCACAGTTCTGGATTGTGTTGCCCAAGAAGCCAGACGGCTCAAACCTTGAAGTTACCGACAAGATCAAGGTGTCTTTTGACTGTCGTGCCGAGTCTGATTATTTCAGCTCAGACGATGCTCCTCTGGATGGTCTTATTTCCATCGACACCCAGGCTCATGGTACTCCTGGTAATTACAATCATTATCAGTGTATTGGTACTCCCACTTTCGGTCAGGAGTGGAGCACTTATGAGGCTGAAGCACAGGTTGCAGGCGAATGGATGGGCGAAAAGGGAGAAGGTTTCTTGACTATCGCTTTCAACCTTTCTGCAGTAGCTAATTATGATGTTCGTTATTATATTGACAACATTGTTGTGCAGTATGAGAAGGTTGATGAGGCTCAGGTCGTTTACTGGAAGCCCATTGTAACTAATGGTGATTTCGAGGGTGATAACACCACTAACTATGTAGTACGTATCTATCAGCAGGGTGATAGCAATCCCGTTCCTGAGGAGGGCATTGGCTACGATGAGTCACGTGGTATCAAGGTCACTGTTCCTGCAAAGGTTGTTGAGACTTGGGATTCTCAGTTCTTCATTTCTTTCAATGAGGACATCCCTGCTAATGATGTAATCAAGGTTAGCTTTGATTATAAGGCAAGCGAGAACGTAGGTGAGAACATTGATACTCAGGCTCATGGCCAGAATCCTGGTGACTATAACCATTATCAGTGTATTGGTAACATTACACCTACCACTGAGTGGCAGCACTATGAGTACACTCAGAGTGTAACTTCTGATATGTCAAAGGAAGGTAACCTTTACAAGAACATTGCCTTCAACTTGGCTCACTATGACCACGAGGTAACTGTTTACTTTGATAACATTACCGTTAAGCATAAGGTATTGGTTCCTGCTGGTGAGAATCCTTCAAAGATTGCTTTGGAAGAGTATATCCAGGGCTTGGATGCTAAGTATAATATGGATAATCTCGCTGCTGATAAGAGCAATGAGGCTGTTCGTACTGCATTCTCTGAGGCTTACACCGAGGCTATGAGCTTGGGTGATGAGGATGACTTCGATGTAGCACTCGATAAGTTGAGCGGTGCTGAGGGTAAGTATGCTGCAAGTGTTAAGGATTACAAGACCCTTGCTAACTTCATTGCTTTGATCAACGAGAAGGCTGCTCAGGCTGAGAAGATGGGTGATGACTATGCTGACCTTAAGGATAACCTCGAAAAGAAGGCTGAGCCTCTGCAGGCTGCATACGATGCAGAGCAGTGGACTCGTGAGGAAATCAATGCTGCTGTTGACAACCAGTCAGTTTACGACATGGTTGCTGAGGCTGTTAAGCCTGCTATGAAGGCTGGTGACGATGTTACCATCGTAATGAACAACTCTAACTATGCATGGGGTTCTGCTAACTGGACTGGTAATGTTACAACTCGTGTTAACAGTGCTGAAAGATGGCATACTTCATTCGATGTATATCAGACCATCGCTAATATGCCTAAGGGTGCTTACACCTTGAAGTTCAAGGGCTTCCAGCGTCACGATACTAACGACGAGGGTGAGGTAGGCCAGCATGAGGCATTGGTATATGCTAACGAGAGTGCTAAGCTCCTCATTGAGTGTGGCGACGATGCTGAGGTTGTTCCCAGCAGCATGGAGACTGCAAGAGAGGCATTCGACAATGGTCTCTTCGAGAACGAGTTTGCTTTCGTAATGAAGGAGGCTGGTGACCTGAAGATTGGTGTTAAGGGTACCAACGGTCTTAACTGGGTTATCTGGAGTGACTTCCAGTTGGTTTACAACGGTACTGGTGCTGCTACTATGGCTTCTGCTATTCAGGATCAGATTGAGCGTACCGAGGCTGTTTTGGCTGACCTCGAGGATAATTTGAATGAGCCCACCGTTGAGAAGGCTCAGGAGACAATCTTCCAGGCTGGCAAGTTGGTTGAGGGCATTGCTACTGCAAGCGAGGATGACTGCAACAAGATGATTGCTTCTTTGATCGACGTAATCGCTGAGATGCAGGATGCAAACAAGCTTATGAATGCTGTTTCTGATGCATATACTAACTTCCTTGCTTCTTACGATGAGTTTGCTGACAACGCTGCTGACGACATTAAGGCTCGTGCAGAGAAGGCTGCTGCAAGCTTCGAGGATGATAGCGAGTCTTACTATGGTAAGATGACTGCTGAGGAGTTGAAGGCTTATGTAGCTGAGTTGCAGTTCTTGACTGGTGCACTTAAGGTTGACAAGGACGCTAAGAATGCTACCGACGAGAATCCCTTCGACTTGACTGCTATGTTCGAGAACCCCGATTTCGAGGATTATGCTACTGTAGGTGCAAATGCTAACTATCCCGGTTGGGCTGGTAGCGGTTTCGGTACTGGTGGTGGTACTGCTGGTCCTGTGGCTGAGCGTTGGAACCAGTCAAACGGTTTCGATACCTATGTTAAGTTCACTGGTCTGCCCGAGGGTACTTACACTCTCTCTTGCGATGGTGCATATCGTACCAGCATCTCTGCTGACTGGGATATCGCTTACGCAGAGGGTACTACCGACAATGAGGCATTCCTCTATGCTAAGACTTCTGTAAAGACCTACGAGACTGCTATCCACAACATTGCTGAGGGTAAGATGACTGCTGAGGAGGCTGAGGCTGCTGGTATCGATTACAGCGCTAACTGCTCAAGCCTTTCTAAGGCTGTGGCTACCGGTGAGGTTGACGAAGAGGGTAACGAGATTACTGCTAACGTAACTTACTACTTCCCCGATCAGCTCTTTACCGCTGACCAGTGGATCCAGGCTGGCAAGTACCTCAACAACAACGTTACCTTCGTTGTAGGTGCTGATGGTGAGGCTACCGTTGGTGTACACCGTAAGGGTGCTGCTAACGACTGGTGCTTCCTCGATAACTTCAAGTTGATGTACTTCGGTTCTAACAGCAAGCTTGAGCCCACTGCTATTGAGGCTGTTGAGGTTGCTAAGGCTGTTAAGGCTATCTACACCATCAGTGGTGTTCGCGTTCAGAGCGCTGCTAAGCCCGGTCTCTACATCGTTAACGGTAAGAAGATCGTTGTTAAGTAATCATGCTTAGTGAATAGAATTCACATAGGTTTACTTAATATTATCATGGCACCCTGGGACTCTTCCCAGGGTGCTTTTTTTATATTTTACATTCCCGATGTTAACCCGATACATTCCCGATACATTCCCGATACATTCCCGATACATTCCCGATACCTGAAAATGCCGATATTTTGAGTTTCAGGATTACTTTTTATACTGGCTACCTTCATGGTGTCCAGAAGTACGTCTTCATCATTTTTTGTGGTTCGATGCAGGTATGCTTTCCTTCGAGGTTTCTTCACGCTTCACTCTATGTGCACTCAGTGTGCGTTCACAAATCCGTGGAGAAGTGTGAGCGCACACTGAGTGATCCTAAAGCGTACATTGAACAGACTCTAAAGCGATAGTTTCGGTAAACGACATGACCATAAGGTTAAAGAAAGATGTTTTTTGCCATTACTTACCATTACTTAATTTGGTGATTTCTGTTTTTTGTTGTAAATTTGCGTCACAATCCTATTACTATGAAAATATGGAACTTCAAAAATTGACTTCTATTGTTTGCGGTGTAGCCCGTATTGCAGGACACTACCTTCGTGAAGAGCGTTTGCGCTTTGATGAAACAGTCGTGGAGCAGAAGCATGCGCACGATTATGTGTCGTATGTTGATAAGAGTTCGGAGATGAAAATCATCAAGGCTCTTAAAGACATCTATCCTGAAGCAGGATTTCTTACCGAGGAGGGACTTGCAGGACGTAGGGATGAGTCTTGCTGGTGGGTAATCGACCCGCTGGATGGCACCACCAATTATGTTCATGGCAATACTCCCTATGCGGTTTCCATAGCCTTGCGAACGGAAAACGAGGTTTTGCTGGGGGTTGTCTATGAGGTTTCTTCCGATGAGTGCTTCTATGCCTGGAAGGGTGGGGGAGCATGGCTTAATGGTAAACGTATCTCCGTGAATCGTTCGCACAGCATTGAGCACGCCCTGTTAGGGCTTGAGCTCCCATACGATGCAAAGGCTTATGCCGAGACTTGGCGTCGCCTTATAGGACATTTCTATGGATATGCGGGAGGCGTACGCATGAATGGCTCTGCAGCTGTGGCTTTGTGCATGGTGGCTTGTGGACGATGGGATGGATGGATTGAGCGTTACATCGGACAATGGGATTACATGGCGGGACTTTTAATAGTTCGTGAGGCTGGCGGTACTATCACCAACTTCAACGGTGATGAAAATTGTCTGAATGGCGATGATATCGTGGCATCTAATGGTGTCATACACCAAGATTTGATATCAGAGACGTCTGCTTAAGCCTTTTATATAAAAAATTTGTTGTTTCAACATCACTCTTATTCCCCCTCGGGGGTTAGGGGGGCTACTTTTTTCTTCCACCTTTCACGCATTACCTGCAAGCCAAAATGTTTGCGTATGCGTATTATATATAAGGTATAATGTGAGCAAAAACGCCTTTTTTGAGAAAAATGCACTTTTTTTGAAAAAAAGTTGGTGAAACATTTGGTGGAACGGAAAAAGTGTCGTACCTTTGCAACCGCAAACGAGAAAGGAACTCCTCCACTGAGGTGAATACAAAAACTCGCAAGCAAAACGATAGTTCTTTGACAGATTTCCATAGACAGTAGAAATGTAGTACAAGAGATACAGCGAACCGTCAATTTCGATTGACAAGGTGCCAGTGACGGACCGGTACGATATGCGTCCCATAAGGACAGAACAAGATCCATCCCCCTA
>JAZLKL010000037.1:0-16284 GCA_045597585.1 Bacteroidaceae bacterium
CCCTTGCTTAATGCATTCGTTCCAAGCCACACGGCATGCACGATAATACATTCCCTTTGTAGCAGTCTTGACAGGAGCAACAATCTCAACACCATCCTTCATAATTCCATTGGTCAAGACATCGTCCCACTTCTTCATTGTGTTCACGTCAATCTTGAATCCATCAACTTTGCCTACTATTCTTTTGAAGGAGTTGAGCGCGCATGCGTAATTCTCAGCCGTGCCAATTTGACCATTGGTTTCATAGCCTTTGATCAACTCCTCCCAGAATGTGATGAAGTTTGTCGGGTTAGCAGTGGACGTTGTCACACCAGCCATTGCCGACTTAACAACATCAAGAGTCAAGTCTTGATTCTTCTTGAGCTTGACAAGTTTCTGGCGGTAGTCCTCCAGAATCTTTTGCCACTCCTTTTGAATAGGCATCAAGCTACTGCGAGAACTGGTCACGCTACATACTTCGTTGAAGTATTTTTCCTTTTGAAAAGGCATGTCTGTCAGTTTGTGGTAGTAACGCTTGCGATTGATTGTGAAGCATATCGCCATTGGGTACTCGTCCGTTGACTTGTTGGTACGTTTATCCAGCACCAGAGTTAGCGAACAATTATCCACCTTGTTACAGTTGAGAGAGGTCTTTTGTGCGTCCATTCTTAAAAGAGTCTATTGCTATTTTGGGGCGGGTCTGTCTGTGTTCTTGCGAACACGTTGCGAACACATTGCGAACACCAAAGCCCATTTCATAGCATTTCGCATGATTTTTACTTTTCGGGTACAAAGTTACAAAATATCTATGAATCAACGCAATATAATTTAAAATAAAATTACTTGAAACACAAAGAAATTTTATTCTAACAGACTCATAATCTGGAGGTCCTAGGTTCAAGCCCTAGCTGGTCCACACACAAAATCAAGCAGTTAACACAAAGTTGACTACTTTTTCTCCCTCTTGCATAAACCATGCGGACTCCAAGCTTGCTCGCCTTAACGCCTTAATCGATAAAACAATGAGTGAAGAAACAAACCTTTTGAGTTTGTGCTATACGTCCGCTAAACGACTGCTATACGTCCGTTATGCCTCCGCTAATCCTCTAATAATTGTCTGCTGTTTCTCTGATAATGGTCTGCTAAATAGCAGAGAAACAGCAGAGAAACAGCAGAGGGACAACAGAGGAATAACATAGAATGAGCAGAAAATTAACAGAGGAATAGCAATTTTTGTGTTTGAGTTTCCTTGAAGTTCCCTACAAAAAAGCAATGCGTAAACAATGGGATGGGTTACATTGTTTACGCATTTGAGCTTATGTGAGATTTTTATGTTATTATAACCGGAAACGCATCTATCCTTCTGCCCCGGCAAACTTGTTCATGCCACGAATCATATGGCGAAGAGAACCGATGAGTTCCTGACTCTCTTGCAGAATGTGGATGGTGAGGAGGAGGGTATTGAGGTTAGCTGTCTCATCTTGCATACTGTCAAGGGCACGTTTGCGATCGTTCGAGATCTGCTTCTGCACGGTGTCGCACTCTATGCGAAGTACCTCGGCATTGGTGAAATCACCTGTTTCGAGCATACCCAAAGCCCGACCGTAAAGATTCAATACCGATTGCTTTGCATCGATAAAACGCTCATGGTAAGCCTCTGGTAAAGGCAAGAAGTTATTCCCCACATGCTCACGCAATGGCTCATTGATTCGCTTCAGGCAATATAGCATCTGTTGGCAGGAGTTGATGCCAAGGAAGTACCAGGTGTTGCGGCTTATCATCTGCATCGGGTCAAGGCGCTGCATGGTCACAATCTCTTGCTTACGCTGTCGTTTGAGCGATTTGCGTTCTTCCTCTATGAGCGATGTGGCACGACGCAGCGGCTGGTAATGTTCATGTAAGAACGCATCGGTCATGCTGCCATAGGTGTCAATGACGAACTTCAGACGAGTGGCATTGCCTTGGCGAATGTGTTCGCAGAGAAGTCCCCAGATAATGGCCTTGTCCTTGCTTTTGAGAATCTGCGCGAAGAGAGAATCCTCTGTTTTCGTTCTCTTCTCTGTCTTCTTGAAGTTGCTGCGGATGAGCAGATAGATGGCAAGGATGATAGCCAGGGCCATGGCGATGTAGCCACCAAAATACATCGTGTTAGTAAGGAAGAAACAGAAGATGAATGCTGCACCTGCCGTGATGAACCAACCACCGATGACACTCAACACGCCCGTGATGCGGAACACAGCCGACTCACGGCTCCAGGCACGATCGGCAAGCGATGTACCCATAGCCACCATAAAGGTGACGTAGGTGGTAGAGAGGGGAAGTTTGAGGCTTGTGCCGATGGCAACCAACAATCCTGCAAGAACGAGGTTTACAGCTGCACGGATGAGGTCGAAGGCAACACCCTGCTCCAGTTTCATCTCCTCGCTATTGAAGCGGGTGTCAATCCAGTGCAGGATTCGGTTGGGGATGATCTTTGCCACAAACTTCGAGGTAGCGTTACTGTTGCGCACCAATGTGCGTGCTACACCCGAAGAACCAAACATCTCGTCGCCCTCATCCTGACGACTGAGGTCAACTGAGGTCTTCACTACATTCTGCGCCTTCTTCGAGAAGATGAGCGAGAGCACCATCACTATACCTGCAAGGATGAGGAAGATGGTAGGCGTGTGTGCGCTATCCATCAGGGAGCCCATGAGGAAAGAATCGGGATCGCCCGTACCGTTTGCCACAAAATCCTGATAAGCATCCAACCCAGTCAAAGGTACACCCACAAAGTTGACAAGGTCGTTGCCTGCGAAAGCCATGGCGAGGGCAAAGGTACCAAGGAGAACGACAAACTTCAGCACTGGCAGTTTGCAGGCACTCAATGCCGTCATGATGACACTGAACACCAACATGCCTCCACCCAGGATGTACCATGTATTTTCGTTTATCATCTCCTTCAGTTCGGGCGACATGAACGAGCTTCCCTTCAATCCGTTGATGAGCAGGAACCAAATGATGCTCGTCACAGCAATACCCGAGAAGATGCCAATCTTCAGCGAACTGCTTGTCAAGCCTCCCATGTTGCCGTTATAGGCCGTGGTCTTGCCGTTAACGCGATAGGTGAAAGTGAATACCATTCGGCTCACCCACATCACCACCATACCCACCACGAAGGCAATGGCCACAGAGAGGAAGATACCCATGATAACACTTATCGCCTTCTCCGTATTGAGCAGATCGCCCAAACCGAGCATCGTGCCATCAGCAGAAGTTGTCCCATGCGCCAGCTTCAGGATAGCCACTGCAAAGGCACCGCCAAGCAACTCGAACACCATGCTAACGGTGGTAGAGGTGGGCATACCAAGCGTGTTGAAGATGTCGAGCAGGATGACATCCGTCACCATGACGGCCAGGAATACGCACATCACCTCATAGAACGTGAAATACTCTGGCGTCATGATGCCATGCCTGGCCACATCCATCATACCATTACTCATGGCAGCTCCCGCAAACACGCCTACTGCCGATATAATCACTATTGTGCGGAACTTCGCCACCTTCGCACCAATGGCAGAATTAAGAAAGTTCACTGCATCATTGCTGACACCCACCACGAGGTCGAATATGGCCAGCACACAAAGGAATATTACTATTCCGAGAAAAACCGTGTTCATTTACAATTTACAGATTTACAATGTACAATTTATTTACGAATGTATTTGGGGGCCTCCCCTTTCTTCTGCCCTGCGAGCTAAGCATCGCATAAAGGCGCTGAGCGGGGGGGGAGGTTAGGTAGGGCTTTATAGGGTTAGAAAGACCAAAAGGCCAATAATAAAGATAACTACCGTCAGGCGGAAATAGTTGTAATACCGCTGAATCTTCATTGCTTTTTCTTTGTCCATAATCTTAGTTGTTTACTGAATTATAGCGCAAAGGTACGCTCAGCGCATTTCAGAACCGTTACAAACATGTTGCAATCCTGTTACAGAGAGCCATGTAACCAAATCGTCATAGCTTTGTAACAGGATTGCAATAATTTAAGTAAACGCTTACACACGCTTACGTTATCTATTCGCAAGTTCGTTGATAACGCCATCTGCCAACCCCACTGTGGGAACCATGATGTTCTCTACCTTTGCAACCTCGGCCACCATGAGGAATAGCTGGGCAGCGGGCACGATGACATCGGCACGATCCTCTCGCAGTTCGTATTGCTCCATGCGCTGTTCGACAGAGAGCGAAGACAGGTGGTCGTATAATTTGGAGAGCGAACTGACCATGAGCCTTTCCGACTTCCTCTCACGCTTGGGAGTGAGGCGGTAGAGCTTGTTGATATTGCCGCCCGAACCGACAATCTGTATGTTGTCAAAGCCGCGGCAGATGCCTGCCACCTTCTCCTTCATGCTGTCCCAATCTGCCTGACTGGTTGCGCCCGACAACAGACGGAGCGTGCCAATGTTGAACGAACGGCTGTCGATGAGCTGTCCGTCGCACACCAATGAGATTTCCGTGCTTCCACCGCCCACATCCATGTAGAGCAGATTGCCCATCACGGAACTGCTGCTGTCGCGCAGGATGCGTGCCTCCTCATCGCCCGTGATGATGTCGATGTCAATCTTCAGTTCCTTTCGAATCTGTCGCAGTATCTTCTTGCCGTTCTTGGCGTCACGGAATGCAGCCGTGGCACAGGCACGATAATCCTGCACATTATAGATAACGAGCAACTGGCGAAACACCTTCATAGTACGAATCAGTTGCCTTTCTCTCTCCTCGCCTATCTTGCCGATGCTGAACACATCAATGCCGAGGCGAAGCGGAATGCGAAGGAACTGCAGCTTCTTCGTGCGTAGAGACGAGTGTCCTCCCTCACTCTTCACGTGCTCCACTTGTTTGATAAGGATTCTTGCTGCATTCGAACCAATGTCTATGGCTGCAAGGTTATATTTGTCGGATAAGATCTCTCTTTTCATATTTATTTCGTTTTTCTTTAATCGGTTAGTCTTTAAATCGAGTCATCGTTATCGTCGTTGATATAATGCTTATACAATTCCTCCTGGCTCCTGAACTCCATGTCGTTGTCCTGATGGCCAGCCACCAAGCGGCCTTGCTTCGTGTCGCAAAGCCCATAATCCACAATGGTGAGCAGTTCCTTTTGGATGTCCTTGTCGTAAACAGGCGTCACCACCTCCACTCGGCAATCCAGATTGCGAGGCATCCAGTCGGCAGAGCCAATGAAGTACAGCGGCTCGCCTCCGTTGGCAAAGATGAAGATGCGCGAATGCTCCAGGTATCGGTCGATGATACCTACAATCTTCAGCCGGCCGTCAAAGTCATCATTATCCACCAGCGAGCAGTTGCCACGCACCAGTGCCTCCACCTTTACACCCGTCTCGACTGCCTCATAGATCTTCTGCACCATCTTCGGCTCGGTGATGTGGTTCACCTTCATCTTTATCCATGCAGGTTTGCCTTGCAGATGATTCTTTATTTCATTGTCCATCAAGCGCAGAAACTTGTCCTTCATCTCGTTGGGCGAAACGAGCAATTGCTTGAACTTCACTGGCGTATAAGGTTTCTCAATAAACTTGAACACACGCTCCACATCCTGCACGATGTTCCTGTTGGCAGTCATCAGCATCACATCCGTGTATCGTGAAGCATTCCCCTCATGGAAATTACCCGTAGAGACAACGGCGATGTTCTGGCCGCTCTTGAAGCCGATGTGCGTTATCTTGGAGTGTACCTTCAACCCCTCCACACCGAAGATGACATTGATGCCGGCATCCTGCATCTTCTTTGCCCAACTGATGTTAGGCGCTTCGTCAAAACGTGCCAGCAGCTCGATGATGACTGTCACTTTCTTGCCGTTGAGAGCAGCACAGATGAGTGCACGTATCACCTTCGAATCCTTAGCCAACCGGTAAAGTGTCGTCTTGATGCTCTTCACTCTCGGATCGATAGCCGCTTCGTTGAGCAGACGTATGTACCCGTCGAAGGAGTGGTATGGCACATGCAACATGCGATCCTTCTCGCGAATTACCTTTATGACGCTTTCGTTGCCATGCAGTTCCTTGTTCAGCACCGACGGCCATTTTGGATAATGCAATGCGTCAATGCCGCAGTCGGGGAACGACATAAAGTCACGGTGGTTCTGGTAGCGACCTCCTGCCACAGCCGTGTCAAGTTTGGCATTGCTCAGCAGTTTCGACTTCAAGCGGCGAAGCACACCCTCTGGCATCTCACGGTCATACACGATGCGCAAGGGTACACCCGCCTTTCTGGACTTCACGCCTTTCTGGATTTTCTGCAGGAATCCTTCACGCAGGTCATTATCAATTTCCATCTCGGCATCGCGGGTGAACTTGAACGTCCACGCCTCATACACGTCGTACGGCTGTCCGGGAAATACGAGTGGAAGACAAGTGCGGATGGCATCGTCAATATACATAATCATCTGAGAATCATTCTGAATCTCGTCCTGAGCCTTCCGAATGGATGTAGGAACTCTCACCCATCTGCCCGCTTCCTCCACGGGAAGGGGGAACAGCGCATAACGATTAGGCTTCCGGCCACCTTTGTTCATCCTCACCACCATGTAGATCTTATCGTCCGTCTCCTGCTCAAAATGCTTGATGTTGTCAAACCATATTGGCGAAATCCGCCCCATCATCTTCTGGCGATAGAGATTCTGCACAAACGCTCTTTGCTCGTCGTCAATATCCTTTTCGTTTACAATACGGATGCCATTTTCTGCCAGACAGCGGGTGACATCCGCTACCGTATCGGCATACTCCTTCGAGTACTTAGCGTTGAGTCGGTTGATGGTTTTCATCAGTTCAAGAGCGTCGTCAACCTCTGCCTTCAGTTCCTTTCGATTAGCGGTTTCCAAGTTAATAACGATGCGCCCCAGATTAGCCATTCTCACCCTGAAGAACTCATCAAGGTTGTTTGAGTAGATACCCAGGTAGGTCATGCGTTCGAGCACGGGTATCTCATCGCGCTGTGCCTCCTCCAAAATTCTGTGATTGAAGTACATCCACGACACATCACGATCCACATAATTACGTTTCGTCAGTTTCACCATTGTCAATTTGATAAAATAAATCAGCGCAACCAGACACGAAACCTGATTGCGCCGCAAAGGTCACGAATGGCTGTTACAGAACCGTTACAAACATGTTGCAATCCTGTTACAGAGAGCCATGTAACCAAATCGTCACGGCTTTGTAACAGGATTGCAACAAATCGGTTGGGGATAAAACAACAAGAGCCCCACAGTTGCCTGTGGAGCCCTCTATGGTGTAAGGTGTGTTTACTCGAACTTTATCATGTCTGCCAGTTGTAGGAAGTAGTCGTTCGACCAGAAGTCGAGTTCGCAATCATTCTCTATGTATGTGAGAACATCTTGCTTGACATGATTAATGTCGGTGGATGATAACTTCTCTCGCAGAGCTGCCATGAATTCTTCCTTGCTCACTTCATTGCCGCTAAACTCACGGATGCGCTCCTGCAGATGCTTGAAATCCAATGGAACTTGGTTTCGCACGTACCACTCGAAGTCATACCAATCACGTCCCTTAATACGGCGTTGCCATGCACGGTAGACAAGGGCGTGCATTTTGCCAGCATAGAGGTCGGGAAGAGTAAAGCATCTTACTGAAAAGGTATAGGGTTGCATGAGTAGTTTCTGCTCGGTGGAGAACAAGAGGGGCGGATTGGTGTCCAATTCAATCTTTACCTTCATCATTTTGCGCGTTTGGAACTTTATGTCGTACGCCTCGGTGTCCTCCTTAAGAAATGCCGACTCTACACGCCCGAAGATTTTCTTGTCCTTCTTCACAATCTCCACGGGCATGCCTAATGTCTTGAACTCATCAACAATGGCATCGAAATAGTTCTCGATGTGTATCTGGTCGTTCTTCTCTGTGAGGGAGAAATCCATATCCTCGGAGTATCGCTTCAAACCATGGAAGACACGCAGACATGTGCCACCATAGAATGCGGCATGCTCGAAGAAGCCTCCGCGTTGTAATCCTGCTAGTGCCACCTTCTGCATCACCTCACGCTGTGCGCTCGTTAGTTCATTGTTTGTCTTTGGATGATATTGCTCAACCAATTCATCAAATATGCTCATAATTGTTCTATTATTTTAACAAGATTCGTTAGTGTACTTCTCTTTCTGCCACATTCTGCACATTGACATATTATCTCTTTGTCGAAGTGTTCTAGCTCGTCCGTGTCGAACCGGAGATCCTCTTCGAGATAACGTTTAAGAGCGATGATGGAAAGATTCGGTACATACGGGTCGGCAAGAATCATGTCGCAGAGCGCTTTCTCTGGTGTGGCAATCAGGAAGTTTGCTCCGTCATTCATTGCCGTGCTGATGCCGATGTGAAAGTAATGCTCCGGCACTTGCATGTAGGTGAACCGACCAAGTTTGTTGCTGAAATCACGACTTCGCTTTACCGTTACTGCCGTCATGCTATAAACGCGTTCGGGTATAAGTCCGTAAAAACTCAATGCCCATTGCAACGATACGTATGACGGACCATAGATGTGGTTGGAACAGATGGGCATCGAAGGTGGGAAACCGAAATCGCTGCCATCAACAACATAGAGACCACGCTTCAGACGAATAATCTCGCCAGAACGTTCCATTCTGGCTAATCTTTTTGCCGTGTCAGCAAAATCACCAGTTAGATCTATTAAGACCCTGCCACTGACAGGTGTATTCTTCAATGTCTTTATTACCTCTGTGTTCATACTTATGTACTCTTTTCAGGTGCAAAGTTATAAAAAAATGCACAGAAAAAAGAATTTTCTTCCGTTTTCTGTGCAAATATCTATAGGTTTTGTAAAAAATGCAGCAATGGTTAAATTAGTTTCCACAGCATCTTCGTATCGTTGCACCTCCACTTGGCAACACCTTCATGACACCATTTCATTAGCGTTACTAATACCATTGTAACAACTTCTTAATACTGTTGTAACAGGTTTGTAACATCTTCGTAATACTTTTGCAACAAATTTATGAATTACGACTGCAAAGCGCACTATGAACTATGAAGTGTGAACTATGAATTATGAACTAATCCCAACTCTTCTCTCCCTTCTGGGTTGACTTGGCCTCTTCCTCTTCGGCATGAAGACGATGAGCGAGGGACTTGAAAAGTTTGCAGGCGATCGCCTGCGCAGTATCCTGGCAGCCATGACGAAAAACCGCTTCATGGGTGTGCTGACGGGTATCATCGTAACGGCACTCATCCAGTCATCGTCTGCCACGACGGTCATGGTGGTGTCGTTCGTCAATGCCGGCTTGATGAATCTCTCGCAGGCCATTGGCGTCATCATGGGTGCCAACGTGGGTACTACCATCACGGCATGGATCATCTCGGCCATCGGCTTCAAGGTCAACATCGCAGCACTTGCCCTACCCTTGCTCGCCTTTGGCATTCCGCTCATCTTCAGCAGCAAGAGCAAACGTAAGAGCGTGGGTGAGTTCATCTTCGGCTTTGCCTTCCTCTTCATGGGTCTCAGTTTCCTGCAGCAGGCAGCCACCGACCTCGACATCGGTTCCATGGTGGCATCATTGCTCGCCAAGGTGGCCGATGGCGGTTTCCTCACCATCATCCTCTTCGTCATCGTGGGTGCGCTGGTCACCATGGTTGTGCAGGCTTCGGCTGCCACGATGGCCATCACGCTGATGCTCTTCGACATGCACATCCCTGGCTTCGGTCTTGAACAGGCAGCAGCACTTGCCATGGGTCAGAACATCGGCACCACCATCACCGCCCTCATGGCCTCCATGACGGCCGGCACACAGGCACGCCGTGCAGCCCTTGCCCACATGTTCTTCAACGTCTTTGGTGTGGTCGTAGTGCTGTTGATGTTCTATCCGTTCTGCAACGCCGTAAGCTGGTTTGTAGAGGATGTCATGATGGCTGGCAACAACGACCTCTTCAAGCTCTCTATGTTCCACACTGCCTTCAACATCTTCAACACCCTATTACTAATAGGTTTTGTGAAGCAGATAGAGAACTTCGTCTGTCGCATACTTCCACTTAAGGAAGACGTGGAGGAATACGGCCTCAAATACATCTCGGGAGGTCTCTTCTCCACGGCCGAGCTCTCTATGCTTCAGGCACGCAAGGAGATAGTACACTTTGCCGAACGCTGTCAGAAGTCATTCAACTATGTGCTCTCCATGCGCAGTTATGATGACAATTACGATGACGATAATTTCAAAAAACTCTTCGCCAAGGTCGAGAAATACGAAGGCATCACCGACAACATGGAGTACGAGATAGCCCACTATCTGCAACAGGTGAGCGAAGGGCGTCTCTCCGACGATGCCAAGCGACAGGTGCAGCGCATGCTTCGTGAGGTGGACGACCTCGAGAGCATCGGTGACTGCTGTTTCTCCCTTGCACGCACGCTCTGCCGCAAGCAGGAGAACTGTCCCGAGCCTTTCACCCCCGAACAGTTTGAACAGATCCTTCGCATGGAGCACCTCGTCAGCGAAGCCCTCACCCTCATGACCGACACACTGCAGCAACCCGAAGGCGAAGGTCACGACATCACTCGCAGCTATGCCATCGAGAATGAGATCAACGCCCTCCGCACACAAGTTCGTGAGGAGAACATCCAGCGCCTCTCCACCGGTCAGTACGACTACAAGCTCGGTGCCTTCTACATCGACTACATCAATGGCCTTGAAAAGCTCGCCGACTACATCATCAACGTCGTGCAGAGCAAGGCAAGGCAGACGAGAGCGTGACCATGATTATGAATAATCCAAGCTAAATATACCGCTTCATCTCTTCGCCTTCCACTCCTGCGTGGAGCTCGATGAGGTGCTTGGCGGGGCTTGACTGTATCTTGGGCATGAGTACGCCTTCTACCTGGAAGAATCCTACCTCTGCCTTCATGTGGACCTCAATCTTTATAGGGCGATCTTCGCCTTTTGCGATGCGAACCTTTTCGATGGAGTTGGCAGAGTATTTATGGATGTCGCCTTCGGTGGGCTTGGTTGGGATTTCAAGAGCAATACGGGCGCGACCCTTGGTCATATCACAGCCGTCGGCAATGAGTATTAATCCTGCCTCGATGGAGTGGATGGGGCGCGTAGCCATGTGTCCGAGTATGCCTTCCATAGCCATTGAGCGGATGATGGTTCTGCGCATCGTGTCCTCGGGAAGGGACTTCTGCACGACGTCTGTAATGAGCTGATAGGAGATGATGCCGGAGTAAAGTTCGTGGTCTTTCCTGCCGATGGTCATACCGGCATCATGCAAAAATGCGGCAATCATGACCGCAGCAACACTGTCTGCAAAACTGCCGGAGTGTTCCTTCTGCAGGCTTGTCTCCACTCCTGTTTCATGCAGTATACGAAGCATCTTTAGCGCATTACGACATACGGTACGCATGTGAACAGGACCATGGTCGTTCAGTCCTAATCTGGTGATCGAAACCGAATTTGCATAATCCTGAATAGCCTTTATCTCCTCATTCTCCAGCAACTCCTTCATTACGCGGACGGGCAGGTCGTCGGCCGTGCCCGAATGCTCCACGATGTCGGTTACCAGTTTCTGAATCTTTTCCTCAAGTATGATTTCCTTTTGTGATTTGTTTTGCATAAGCAAGTATAAATTATTGGGTAATGGTTATAGATATGCTACCTTCAGCCAAATGATGTACCACCATCATCTATCAAGAGCATTATATCTATAACCAATAACCTTTGAACAGATTAGTACTCAGCATTCTGCGGGTCAAACTCTGTCCAGCCGCGAAGCCAGTTGTCGTTGTCCCCAAAGGCACCGATGTAGCTGACTTTCTCGAACCACGACGAAAGCACGCCGTCGGTGAAGGAGGCTGCTCCGAGCAATGGCGAACCACTCTGGGGAAGGTACTGAGCACCGGAACAGATGCCCGAGGTGAGCATC
The DNA here is from genome assembly GCA_045597585.1 of Bacteroidaceae bacterium. Taxonomy (GTDB): domain Bacteria; phylum Bacteroidota; class Bacteroidia; order Bacteroidales; family Bacteroidaceae; genus Physcousia. The sequence continues at coordinate 11,910 of JAZLKL010000037.1, forward strand.
AGGTCGGCTGTGTTGGCGAATGCCTTGTTGCCCGTCTGCGACTTGAAGAAGGTGCTGCTGAAGGACTCTTGATTGGCGTCGATCACGCTCTTCTGTACGGCATCATAGAGATTGTCCTCATAGCGCTTGTTGGCATCGCTACCCGTCACGCCCATGCCGGCAAAGAAGATGTTCTGCAGCTTCAACTGGCCTGCCTTCGCCACCTCCTGTGTGTTACCCTTCTCTGCATCCACAATCAAGCCGATGGGATAGCCCACTGCCACCGAGTTGAAGCACGCCAGGCGGCTGCTGCGACGAATCTGCATGGCGCTCTGGAACTTGCCGAGGGCAGAACCGTTCTGTGGGAAGACGCTGCCACCGTTGATGTAGTCGGGCGTATTCTCAAAGCCATCACGTCCCATAGGGCCAATGAAGGTGACGTTGGAGAAGACGGCAGAAGTGAAGGGTTCGGTAAGGGAACCGTCGGCATCGTTATCGCTCTCGAAACCGTTTGACTGCGAGGTGTCGGCGATGCGTGGGTCACGGATGGAGAGTGCATACTGCACCTTGCCATTGTAACCGTTGTCCGTATCAAACTCATCATCCCAACCATTGTAGGCAACGAGGTAGCGGCAGTTGACGTTGCCACCAAACCACTCGAAGGAATCGTCGTTGGTGTAGCTCACCTGCACGTGGTCAATCTGCGTGCCAGCACCCACGCTACCCAGTGTCAACCCATTGATCTCTTTATCTTTCTGGAAAGGATAACCCGCAAATTCTACACGAACGTAAGAGAGCACGCCGCTATTGTCGTTGGCATCGTTGCCACCGTGCTTTGTGCGAGGACCACCCTCAATCTGCTGACCGAGCACACCCTTGTTGTTCGTGCCACGTCCGCAGATGACCAATCCTCCCCAGTCGCCAGGCTTACGGTTGCCCTTTGCCTCAGCCGAGGTAAAGACGATAGGAGCCGACTCCGTACCCTTGGCATAGAGCTTGCCACCCGGCTCCACGATGAGCGAGGCGGCAGAAGCCTTCTCACCCTTGATTACGGTGCCAGGTTCGATGGTCAGCTCCGCACCATCAGCCACGTATATCCATCCCTTCATCAGATAGACACCCTTGCGGAGCGTCTGCTTGCCAGTAAAGATAAACTCCTTATCACCATTGCCGATGATGGTTCCGTTCACGTCCTCCCGAGCCTGTCCTGAGCCTGTCGAAGGATCGGCAGAGAAGGTGAGGTGGTCGCATGTCTTGATGCTACCATCCGTGCCCCATACGTAGGCAGTTTGCGTCTCATTACCCTTGTTCACGTCATCGTCATTGCTGCATGACACCATCGTCATTGCCAGCGTAGTGGCCATCATTGCCACCGAAAGAAAAACTTTCTTCTTCATTGTTTTATTGTTTTATATTACGTCATGCAATCCACCCTTTGTGGAATTGCGCTGCAAAGGTATCCACACTATGTTTCTACCTTGTTACATTCATGCTACGATAATGTTTCGTAACCAGATTGTAATAGCTCACAAACGAACTTCTGTTTATCTGTTATCTGTTCCAACTGTTACCAAACTAAGTGTCTTTGTTGCTTGGTTGGGCTATCCTGCAGCCATAATTAGAATAAATCGTCCTTTGTCAAGGTTTTATAAAAAACATCGGAATACTCATTCTGTTTTATTCCGTAAGTTGTAATCACTATAGGCTGAATGGCCTTGCGACCTTTCTTCTCATCGTCGAATACACTGATGCGATTGAGCACTTTTTCGTATTCTGTTTTTTTGAGCAGGTAGTCGCCCTTTGAATACTTCACCTCGCATATTGTCACAACATTGTCAGAGCGATCTATTACCATATCAATCTGTGCACCAGGAGTACTCGTTTTGCTTCTCCAGGAATAGAACTCCGTATGAATTGAATCCAGCCGCAACGCACGTATGATATTTCGGAAATGGTACATACACACTCTCTCGTATGCAAGACCATACCAATTGTTCATCATGGTGGTATCAATATGGTTACGCCAATAATGATCATCGGTCGTACGTTTCTTACAGAACCTATTGTAAAATAATGTATAGAAATCAGTCAACTGATAGATGCCACCATTCTGCTTTGTGCCATTGTTGTAGAGGCGCACAAAGTCACAGCTGACCAGATTCTCCAGCATTACTGTCAGGTGCCCATTGCTTTTGAACTGAGGCAACTCTGCTATTTCCTTCCGAGTCATTCCTTGCTTGCAATCTGCCAGTACATTGATAAGAGTGACGTAATTCTCGGGATCTTTGAAGAGAGATTTGAAAAGGCGTGGATATTCTTTCCTTAGTTCCGCATTATCGCTAAAGAAGAGTGTATCAATATTTTCTGCCACACTCATTGTCTTGTCCAGCATTCCAAGGTAATAGGGGATGCCTCCCAATGCCATGTATATCTGAATAATTGACAGCCGATTCCAACGCATACCATTGCTTTTGAGGTACTCCTCTGTCTCATGTAAATCAAAGGGACGCAAATGTATTTCGTGAGTAATACGATTGTGCAGACCTCCATGGTTGTCAATGACATTCTTTATCATCCATGAAGTTGCAGAACCACATACCACAAAAAACAAATTGTCAATCCATGCGCCCTTGCTATTCCAAAAATGACTCAGCGCATGTACGAATCGTGCGTTAGAGGTATCGAAACAAGGTAACTCGTCAATAAACACCACCAAGCGCTTTCCTCTTTTCTTCTTCGATTGCAATAGGTTGGCAAGAAAACCAAAAGCTTCCATCCATGTCTTCGCCTTTTCTCCTTTATGCCCATATTCTGTTAGAGCCTCATTGAAGGCTGCCATTTCCTCGTCACGTGAACCATCTATAATTCCCGTAACGTAGAAATCAAACTTATCCTTGAAGTACTGACGTATCAAAAATGTTTTACCAACACGTCTGCGACCATACACAGCGACAAATTCACCTCTGTCACTTATCATGAACTTCGAGAGTTTAGCAAACTCCTCTTGTCTTCCTATTATTTTTTCCATGGTGCAAAGGTACAAAATAAAATTGAAAAGTAATGTGCAATAGGGCCAAAAACACAATATTTTATCGTTTTTGGCCCAGTTGTGGCAGTTTGTTGCTACCACCTTGTTACAATCATGCTACAACAATGTTTCGTAACCAGATTGTAATAGCTCACAAACGAACTTCTGTTTATCTGTTCCAACTGTTATCAAACTAAAGCCTCAACGGAACCGGGGGAACTTTTGAGGCTTGTGTCTTTGTTGCTTGGTTGGGCTATCCCACATTGAAGCCAAGGGCGGTGTGGATAGATGCAAAAGCACCAACGAGGTGAGTCGCTGGTGTAATGTCGTTATTCTATGATGCTTTCGCTTTCGTCGCTATGATATGCTGTGCATTGTTGAAAATGTTGCTATTTCCCGTATTCCGCAGCTTCCTCAGCCACCATGGTTGATTCCGTTACGACATCAGGGTCTTGTACGTTTCGTGCTTAGTTGTAGATGTTGCGGTGATGATGTCGTCGCCTAAGACCACAGCCATCTTTGCAATTGTAGCAATGGTAAGGTTGTGAGTATCCGACAGCCAACGGATCAATTCTGTCTCGGCTTTTCCCAATGCACGTGCAAAGTCACGCTAACTCATGCTACGCTCCTCCAACAGGTCGTACACTCTGTTGGCGATGGCCACACACAGATCAACTTGTTTCTGTACTTCTGGAGGCGTCTGTACACATTTGTGCAATTGTGTATACTCTTCGTAAGTCCTGCTTGTCTTAATACTGCCACTGCCCAAAATCAGCACCTTGTGACTGATATTCAAGCAGTACAATCTCGTCAACCAATGCGCCACAAGCAATGGTAACATCGTAGAGAGGCAAATAGCGAGTGAAGCGGTCAGAGGTGGTAACGTCGGAAGTGTCAAGAATAAGAACATTCCCATCTTCATCTTCTTTTGGAATAATCAGATGCTTCTGAAGCTCTAGTACTTGAGCCCCAACGACACTCCAACTGCGTATCATGCTCATCACTCTTATTTTTATTCCTCGCGAAGTAGCAATTGCTCCGTCGCGACGTAGCAAATACCCATCACCATAGACACTTTTTTCACACCATTACCAACCCTTGCAAAACATTTGCAAAGGTACAATATTATGCGCAATGCTCAAAATAATAGGGAGCTAAACTCCGGGTAGTTTTCAGACTATTCGACTTTTAGTAATGGTGAAATTACTTAAACTATTCCGGGAACAAAATTATTGCTGTCCGATAAAAATCGGGATTTGATTAATTCTATTGGTTAACTGCCTGTAAATAGGCATTGGTCTTGTAATTCTCAAAATTGGACCCCTCTTCTTGTGGAAAGAGCTCCAGTTGGGGCGATATGTCATCCTC
>JAZLKL010000038.1:0-7606 GCA_045597585.1 Bacteroidaceae bacterium
TACCTTTGTCCATAGGTTTGATATTTGTAGTTTGGTCACACAAAGTTACAAACCTTTTGGGAAAGGGCAAAGGTTCTTTCCCTTTTTTTTGTTGCTCACGCGTGAACGCCCGAGGATTCAAGTTTTATCGGACAGCAATAAAAAAAAATCAATTTTAAAATCTATTTAAAATCTATTTAAAATCAACACTTTAACCGTTTTGAATGGCGAAGCCTTTTTTTGCGTCAGCACTTTTTCTTCTGGCATGGGCTTGAGCCGAAGGCTGATGGGCAGGTGGTGCAAAAGACCTGGAAGAGCGTGCTCTTACGGGGATTTGGCAACGCCAGCACATCAAGGGGCAGAATGTCCCAAGCCCATGCGCAGACTTTTTGATCCTTCTTTAGTTTTATTGCTTACGCAAGAACTTGCCCTTAGCTAGTCGCGAGCCCGAAGGCGAGTCCGAAGGATACGAAGTACAAATCTTAGCTTCGCAGAAATCTTAAGGCTTCGCCAGAAATAATTTCTTCAAAGAGGTTTCCACAACAGATTTCTAGCCAAAGGCTATAAAAAATCAAGAATAAAAATCGAGGTTAAAATCCGTCAAGAGGATATGAGTTCTCCCCTCGGGGAGATAAGAGGGGGTCTTTTTATTTTTCTTTACACACAAATGCGAAAAACACCTCAAAACACCCAATTTCTTCGGGATAAATACCTACGGGAATGTATCGGGTTAATATCGGGAAGGTATCGGGATGATATCGGGAAGGTATCGGAATGACTATAGGCAGGAGAAAAATACTAACAAAAACACGAATGAGTTTATGCACCCCAACTAAACATTATTTGCGTAGCCCCCCTAACCCCCGTGGGGGAATAAGAGTAATGCTGAAATTACAAACTTGAATAAAAGTATAAATGAACAGGCACGGACTACTTAGAATGTAACCCGTGCCTGTTTATGTTACTCAGAGTAAATATGATAGCTATGCAGGATATTTACTTGTTGTCTTTTTCGCGAATCTCCACGCGGCGAATCTTACCACTAATGGTCTTGGGAAGCTCGTCAACAAACTCGATGATACGAGGGTATTTGTAAGGAGCCGTCTCAGCCTTGACATGATCTTGCAATTCTGCAACCAGTTTGTCATCAGCCTTATCCACATAATCGGAAGCCAACACAATGGTAGCCTTAACCACCATGCCACGCACATCATCGGGCACACCCGTGATGGCACACTCCACTACCGCAGGATGAGTCATCAAGGCGCTCTCCACCTCGAAGGGGCCGATGCGGTAGCCACTCGACTTGATGACATCATCGGCACGTGAGACAAACCAATAGTAGCCGTCCTCATCGCGATAGACAATATCCTTGGTATAGTACCATCCGTCGCGAATGGATTGCTCCATAAGTTCGGGATTGTTGTTATAATCCTTGAAAAGACCCAATGGCTTACCTTCAGAAACCTTGATGACGAGCTGACCGTGTTCGAGAGGCTTGCAAGAGTCGCCATGTGCATTGAGGGCATCAATGGGGAACTGAGGGTTGGGCAAGCCCATGCTGCCGGGACGGGGTGACACAAAGGGATAGGTTCCCAGTACCATGGTGGTCTCGGTCTGTCCGTACGACTCGTATATCATGATGCCCGTCTTTTGCTTCCATTCCTCAAACACGCTGGGATTGAGCGCCTCGCCTGCCGTGGTGCAGTACTCAAGATGCGAGAGGTCATACTTCGAGAGGTCCTCACGAATCATGAAACGATACACGGTGGGAGGAGCACAGAAGCTGGTGACCTGGAACTTCTCAATGACCTCGAGCATCTTGTCGGGTTCGAAACGCCCCTCGAAGTCATACACGAAGATGGTAGCACCACTGATTAACTGACCATAGAACTTACCCCAAACAGCCTTGGCCCATCCGGTGTCGGCCACTGTAAGGTGCAAACTGCCATCATGAATGTTGTGCCAATATTTTGCCGTGATGATGTGAGCAAGAGGGTAAGAGAAATCGTGCATTACCATCTTGGGTTCACCACTTGTTCCTGAGGTGAAATACATGATGAAATTATCGGTAATGCGGTTCTGTCCCTTCTGCGACTGGAATCGAGGAGCCATCATGCAACCCTGCCAGAAGTTCTCCCAGCGCTGAGGCACGGTAGGACCAATACTGATGCAATGCTGCAAGGTGGGACAATAGGCACGGGCACGAATGACATTGCGGAGCACCAGCTGATCGCCAACAGCCACAATGGCCTTGATACTGGCAGCATGGCAACGATACACGATGTCCTTGTCGGTAAGCAAATGGGTAGCGGGGATGGCTACAGCGCCTATCTTATGAAGGGCGACCATGGTAATCCACCATTCTACACGGCGCTTGAGGATAAGCATAACACAATCGCCACGCTCAATACCGAGATTAACGAAGAAACTGGCGGCATTGTCGCTAAGAGTCTTGAGTTCGGCGTAGTTGATGTGACGCACATCACCACGCTCATTTGTCCAAAGAATGGCCTCGCGCTCTGGATCCTCGGCAGCATAGGCATCTATGATGTCATAGCCAAAGTTAAAGTCGTCGGGCACATTGACCTTGAAATTTTGCATGAAGTCTTCATACGAAGAAAACTCCGTCTTTGATAAATATTTGTGTAACATACAATTATGTGATGTTAAAACAACCCTTTCCGAAAGTATGTCGCACAATGTGTCTTGATAGCCAAACTTTCAAAACCGAGTCTTTAACCCTTAATTAAAATTTCTTACAATCTGCCTATTATTACAATAGTTATGGTTTTACTCTTGCCACTTATTTGGTGAAAAAAACACTTTTTTTGTACCATTTCACCACAAAACAGCGTACAAAAGTACAGAAAAAAAAACAGTTGATGCAGATTTAACTCTTAAACTATGCTAAAAACAGGCAATTATGGTAAGATTTGGCATTATATGCACCAAATATTTTGTTGCAAAAATAACAACCTACTTTTTGACATCAAATTCCCCCACTCAATCGGCCAACCTTGAGTCAACAAACTGCTTCATCTCTTCCCAATGCTCTTCGATGCTGAGCAGCAAATGGAACTGGTTATTGGCACGTGTAAAATTGTGTGTGGGGTACTTCACCTTCCAGTACTTGTCTCCATTGAGGTAGTCCCAGAGGAAGCGAACACATTGCATATAAGGAAAGAGCGCCGTGGCATAGGGCAGATTCTCAATCTCAACAGGCAAAAGGAAACTCTTGGCGCTCGACAGATACCCCTCGGTAAATGCCTTGAAGATATCGATGTCGAACTGCACCTCACTCATCTCGGGATGATCCTCAGCCACCTTGTTGGCACCAGTACGCAGGAAATCGCCATAGTCGCTGAAGATGAAGTTGGGCATCACGGTATCGAGGTCGATGACACAGAGCACATTGTCATGCTCATCGAACATCATGTTGTTGACCTTGGTGTCGCAATGGCACACGCGCTTGGGCAACGTGCCCTCGCGCCCCATACGCTCAGCCTTGCACATCTCATCCGCACGTTTTTCTATCTCGCTCACCATAGCCTTTACTGCAGATTCGCTGGCACGGCCAACCAAATCATCCTTCAAAGCCTGACGAAGCTGTTCGAGGCGGAACTCCATGTTGTGGAAGTCCTTGATGGTCTCACCCAGTTCGACGGGGATGTCAGCAAGCATAGCCTGGAACTTACCGAATGCCTTGCCGGCTGACTTGCTTGAAGCAGGGTTGACAGCTTGCTTGGTGATGGCGTTGGGAATGAATACCATCATACGCCAAATCCCAGTTCCTTCCGATGGAGAGGCGACCTCATTACTGCAGTCGGTAGATGACGCCCCTCCTATGGAGGGATTGGGGAAGGTCACATACAACTGCTCAGGATTCTCTTTAGATGGAATGAAGGTGAGCACCTTGCGGTCGATGTCATCCTCACCCGCAGATACGAGTTTCTGCCGAATGTGTGTGGTTACTGCCTTGATGTTACGCATTACCATATCGGCATCTGGAAAGACATTGGTGTTGACGCGCTGCAACACATAATCGGGTGCATCCATCTCTTCGGTAACGACCTTATAGGTATCGTTGATAAGTCCCTCACCTAAGGGCTTGATTTCTTTCACGGTGCCACGAATGGCAAACTTAGATACGATGTTTTGCATGGACATTAATTATAAAATAACACAACTTGATTATGTTTTTCAACAACCTCTTGGTAGTTATTTGGAAGGTAAAGGACGATACCTTTGTATGATGTCTCAGTCGGTAGCTTATCTCTTGTCCGGCGTACTACTGCCCGTAAGCGGGTCACCCGATGCGGTCATACCCTCGGCACTGACAGAGATGTGAGTGGTTTTGCTGTTATTGTAAAAGCTGACCTTGGCCTGCCCGTTGGCATCAAGCTGAAGATTGGGGTTCCAATACAGGGTACGTCGATAATCCTTCGTGTCGGGCAAAGGTTTCTTGCTATAATCGGGATGATAGAAGTCGTCGCAGATGTTGTAGCCCGTAAGCAGATAGTAACGATCGCGATAAGTCATGTACTGCCCCTCGTCATCGAAAAGGTTCAGGCTGACCGTCACATTGGGCTGGTTGGACTGGTCAAAACGATGGTCTCCCTCACGACGCGGAGAATAGTCCGTATAGACATACACCTTATTAATATTTCCAAGATGGTTATATTTTTGAAGGGTGAATGCCGTCATATTAAAGGAGGTAGGACGATTGTTGAAACGCACGTCAAGGTCATAAGAGCGTTCCATATTCATATCGCCAATATAGTTGCGTGCAATGTCATAGACAAAGCGCGTGGAACCTATGTAGTAACCGGGACAGAGTCCTGCATCGCACACGTCATTGAAAGCCTGATAGGCATCGAGCACATACGCAGGTTTGGAGGCGTCGAATGCACCCAATCCGGTACGTCGGGCACGCACGGTGAGCTCGTTAAGGTTGCGCACGCCAGCCTCCATCTTATTGATAAGCGACCCCGAAGGCAGTTCTCGCATCTGTGTCTGGTAGGTATTGTAGGGTTTCACAAAACGAGGATAGATGGGGGATAGTTTGACGTAGTACTCGGGATAGTTGGTCTCTTCTCGCTTGTCCTCGCCATTCTCCACCCAGATATGCTTCTTGCCCTTCCACTTGGTAGAGTCGGATGCTCCCAGGAAGAAGTACACAAATCCGTCAAAACGAGGTGCCTCAATCTTGAACTGCCCTCTGTTGTAGGTGGTCATGTCGCCTTCCACGGAATCGCCCTTCTTGCCCTTCACACTGGGTTGAAGGAACTCGGCATGTACCTTTAGCTCGCGTTTCAGGTTGCCTTGCGACTCGTTGAAACGTTCTGCTGCCACATCACCTGTAGTAGACTTGGAACCAATTTGAATGCGTCGCATATCTGCGTCTTTAGCAAATGATTGTATGATACGTTGCCCTACTAACATGTCAACAGGGTCATCATACTTCATGTCATATTTCGTATCATCATCACTTACGCCTATACCAAATTCCTCTGTCAGCACCTTGGCTGCATAGATGGCAGCACGTGCCGTCTTCCACTTCCTGATGAAATCGGTATTAGCAAAATTGGGGAAACGTGCTTGCAGTTCGTCGGCATCTGCACTCATCAGTGCCTCGTCCTGTCCCTGGTTGGAAAGATTGGAGAAAAGGTCCTCACGGTCAACTGTCTCATAGCGATTGGCCTCACCGTATAGAACCTCCGAAATCTCGGGCATGTGCTTCAGCGTAAATGCCTTGGGGGTGGCCATCGTCACCCAGTCGTAACGGCGCCATCCCTGTACCATCAGCAAAAGGTCGAGGGCACGCTTGCGCTCGTCATCATTCGCCTCGAAGAAATATTCGGGAGCCTCCACAAAGCCCTTAATCTGACTGCTCAGCAACATCTCGGTAAGCATGGTGCCACTATCATACAGATACTCACTATGGGCAGCATCGCGTACCGCAAGTGAGATGGTGGAATTCTTAGCTTGTGTGGATGGACTCACATTTTGTACCGTCAGGTTGATGGGTGCAAAGGGCTGGTAGCCATTTTCGTTGATACCTGTAAAAGTGAGGTTGGTGGGTTGGAAATCAGCCCTACGTACAAAGACCAGACGGTCAGCATAGATGCGACCCTCGGCATTGAACACACTGATTTGTATGACGCCAGTAGGCAATTTATCAAGGGGAATGACCACGTTGTGCTCGGATGAGGCCTGCAACTCATGCGAGTCGGCCAGGATGCCGTGGCACATAGCCGTGACGCCCAATGCCTCGGCAGATGCTGAACCGGCATTGTGAAGCGTGAGGTGGATGCCGTCGTCCTCTACCGTAGCATGCAAGGCACATCCATCGGCCTCAACTTCCGGCAGTTTGCCTTTTGCGTTGTACTCGCTTATTTCGCTACTCTCCTTGCCGTCACGTGTCTTTGCCTCAAACACATACTTCAAGGCCTTGTCTGTGTTGAGCAGAAACGAACCACGTCCCCGGCTCTCCGTTTGGGCCGTCACCCACACGCTGTCGTGCTTGTCCATAATGGTAAGCGTGCCATCGAGATGGGCTCCCGACTCATCGTGCACATCGAAGGCAACATGGCAAGGCTTTCCGCTGATGAGATGTCCCCCTTCGGGATAGAGTGTCACGGTGGCCTCTTTCTCCGTCATATCCTTTTTAAAGTAACGGCGCAGAGGACGCAAGGTCATATCCTCAGTAAAATCGCCAGCCTGCTTGGGCTTGTCGAAGACAGGAAACACACGGCTGTACAGTTTGTCATAGTCGCGATAGTACTCTTGTGCCATCTTCTTGCTGTAGAACCACTCCTCGGCCTTCTTGGTGTGAGGGTGCTGGTATTCGCCCCAGTTGAGCTGCCATCGGGTATAGGCTCTTAACTCGTAGTAGCCACCATACAAGGTATCAAGCAAGACTATCGAACCATGCCCCTGCCCTTGCGTCATCTTCACCTTCTGACGTTCCACGAGGTAGCCATCATGATTTAAGAGCTCTACATAAAGCAGACCGCTAAGTGCGCTGGGCTTGCTGTCAGAACTACGCATGTATGCCTTGTAGAAGATGGTGTCGCCCAAGAAGTAACTAGTGTTGTCCATGTGCACGAACACTTCCTCTTGCTGTAACGTACTGCCAAAAGTCTGCAAACGCTGCGTCCATTCGGCAATGCTTCTTTGCGCATGGCATGTCAAGGAGAATAATGACAACACTACTCCCCACACCACCCACACGGAATGTCGTGTAAGAATTACAGATACATACTTGAATAACGACATGGTTTTCTTGCTTTGCTGATTTACAACCAAAACCACTCCCTTCGACTCAGCATATGAGTGACGAAGGGAGTGGACTATGATTTGCGTTGTTTAGAACTGTTCTAGATACTTGATTCTGCTCTCGGTGCTTGGGTGAGTGCTGAACATGCTGCTGAACCACTGGGTTATGCCACCTGTCAGCGCCTGCGGATGCACGATGTAAAGCTGGGCAATGTCTTCACGACCATTGGGTGCGGCAGCAGGCATGCCCGAAATCTTGCGCAGGGCAGATGCCAGCGCCAGTGGGTCGCCACAGAGTTCCGCACCACCTGCATCAGCCATATACTCACGCTTGCGGCTGATGGCA
>JAZLKL010000039.1:0-24194 GCA_045597585.1 Bacteroidaceae bacterium
AGCCACGACCACGAGTTCATACAGACCATCGCCGACCGTATCATCGAGCTTACGCCCAATGGTTGCATCGACAAACTGATGGAGTATGACGAGTATATCCACGACGAGAAGATCAAGGAGCTGAGAGCCAAAATGTACGAGGCATAACATCTGCACGTACTGACAAATTTGCAGAAATACATAGTAAAAAGACATAATGTTGAAATTTGGCAAGTTTTTTGAACGTAACAAAGCAAACCAAAAGAAGACAAAAATGAGCAACCAAGAGAACGATTTGAAGGAAGAAGAAAAGTTGAACACCGAGAATTCGGAGCAGGCTACCGCAGAGGCAACTGCCGAGAATGCTCAGGAACAAGCTGCAGAGGAGGCTCCCGCCGAGAATACCGTGGAGGAGAAGCTGGCAGATGCCCTGGCCGAGATAGAGGAACTGAAGAACAAAGCGCTCTACAAGCAGGCTGAGTTTGAAAACTACCGTAAGCGTGTCATCACAGAGAAGGCCGACCTGATTCTGAACGGCGGAAAGAAAGTGCTGGAGGCTATGCTGCCCGTAGTGGACGACATGGAGCGTGCCTTGGCACACATGGACAAGGCCGAGGACGTGGAAGCCGTAAAGGAGGGTGTGGATTTGATATACAAGAAGTTCATGTCAACCCTGAAGGCACAAGGTGTCACACCCATGGAGACCCAGAATGCAGACTTCAATACGGACTACCACGAGGCTGTCACACAGTTCCCCGCTCCTTCGGACGAACTGAAGGGAAAGGTCATCGACTGCGTGGAACATGGCTATATGATTAACGACAAGGTGTTGCGCTACGCTAAAGTGGTGGTAGGCATCTGATGTTTTCAATTAACAATGAACTATGGCAAAACGAGATTATTACGAAGTGCTTGGCGTCAGCAAGACTGCCGATGCTAAAGAAATAAAATCAGCCTATCGCAAGATGGCTCTCAAATACCACCCTGACCGTAACCCCGGCGACAAAGAAGCCGAGGAGAAGATCAAGGAGGCAGCAGAGGCGTACAGCGTGCTGAGCGATGAAGACAAGCGCAGAAAGTACGACCAGTTCGGCCCTGAAGGACTGAATGGCGGTGGCGGCTTCGGCGGAGGCGGCGGCTTCGGCGGCATGAACATGGAGGACATCTTCTCTGCCTTTGGCGACATCTTTGGAGGTGGTGGCTTCAGCAGCGGCTTTTCGGGCGGTGGTGGCCGTCAGGCACAGAGCAAAGGTCGCAACCTGCGCCTCAAGGTGAAACTGACACTGGAGGAGGCTGCCAAGGGAGTCACCAAGCGATTCACCATCAAGAAACAAGTGAACTGTCCTGAATGCCACGGAAGCGGTAGTGCAGACAGCAAGACTGAGACCTGTCCTCAATGCGGTGGTTCGGGTGTAGTGGTGAAAGTCGTCAACTCCCTTTTCGGACGCATGCAGACGCAGACCACATGTCCACATTGCCAGGGTGAGGGTAAGATCATCAAGAACAAGTGTCCCCACTGTGGAGGCGAGGGTACCGTGTCCGGACAAGAGACCGTGGAAGTAAAGATTCCCGCAGGTGTGGACAATGGCATGGTGGTCAACGTTCCCGGCAAGGGTGACGCTGGACGTCACAACGGAGTACCTGGAGACATCCAGGTTCACATTGAGATAGAGCCTCACAAGGAATTCCTGAGAGAAGACACCAACTTGATATACAACCTGCTGCTTGACTTCCCCACCGCTGCACTTGGAGGTGACGTAGAGATACCCACCCTCGACGGCAAGGTAAGAATCAAGATTGAGCCTGGCACACAGCCTGGAAAGGTGATACGTCTTCGTGGCAAGGGTATGCCTGCCGTACAGGGCTATGGCTATGGCTACGGCGATATCATCGTGCACATCAGCATCTATGTACCCGAAAACCTCAAGAAAGAGGAGAAAGAACTGATTGAGAAGATGCGAGAGGCAGAGGGCTTCAAACCCAACACCAGCATCAAGGAAAAGATTTTCAAACGTTTCAGGAGTTTGTTTGACTAAGTACCAAAACATACAAACAAATAAATGACGTACGCAGAAACCATAGAATACCTCTTCAACGTAGCCCCCTTGTTTCAAAATATTGGACAAGGGGCCTACAAGGAAGGGTTGAGCAACACACATGCGCTGGATGAGCATTTCGGTCATCCGCACAAATCCTACCAGACCATCCATGTGGCTGGCACTAATGGAAAGGGCTCGTGCAGCCACACGATAGCCGCCATATTGCAAGAAGCAGGATACAAGGTAGGATTGTACACTTCACCACATCTTGTGGATTTCCGCGAACGCATCCGTGTAAACGGAGAGATGATCAGCGAGCAACGCGTCATCGACTTTGTGGAACAGGAACGAGAATTCCTTGAGCCTTTATATCCCTCATTCTTTGAGCTTTCTACCGCACTTGCCTTTGTGTACTTCAAGGAGCAAAAGGTAGATGTGGCTGTCATCGAGGTCGGACTGGGAGGCAGGTTGGACTGCACCAACATCATCACCCCTCTTGCCTCCATCATTACCAACATCAGCTTTGACCATACACAGTTCCTGGGTTCCACCCTCCCCCTGATTGCCGGAGAGAAGGCTGGCATCATCAAGAAAGGGGTTCCTGTAGTAATCGGTGAGACAAACGGTCACCCCGAAGTAAAGGAAGTATTCTTACAAAAGGCTATCGAGGCCAATACTCCCATCATCTTTGCCGACGAAACCGACGAGGTCATCAGCTATGACGACCTGTCTAATGGGGGAAAATCATACCAGACAGCCTCATTCGGAGCCATAGAAGGCACCTTGGGAGGCGACTGCCAGGTGTATAACACCAGTACCATCCTCAACGCCATAAAGGTGTTAAGACGCCAAGGACTCAGCATTAGCGACGAGCAGGTTTGCAATGGATTCCTACACGTATGCCAATCCACAGGTTTGATGGGAAGATGGCAACACATAAGCGAGACACCCCTCACCATTTGCGACACCGGGCACAACGTAGGGGGGATTCAGTACATCACCCAGCAATTGCGCCGCACCCCGCACAACCGAATGCACATAGTCATCGGAATGGTGGGCGACAAGGATGTAAGAGGCAGCCTCTCGCTATTTCCCAAGGACGCAACCTACTACTTCACACAGGCAACCGTAAAGCGTGCCATGCCTGCCAGCCAGATATGCGAACTGGGTGAATCGATAGGACTGCACGGAGATGCCTACCCTACCGTGGGCGAGGCCTATCAAAGTGCCGTCAGTCATGCCAATCCTGACGATCTCATTTTTGTAGGAGGAAGCAGTTTCATCGTGGCAGATTTTCTCAGTACAGAGTCGCTATCGAGTCAGTACTGAGTCCATACTGAGTCGCTAATTTTGCTTTTATCGGACCAGTACGGAGAAAGATGCCCATAAGTGAAAATAATGCCAATTTCAGCATCAGGCACTAAAAAATTGACATAGGGACTTTGCGAAGAGTCCCTTTTTTTATGTGTCTTTAGAACTTTTTCCGCCATAATCTTGCAAGATTGAGTTTTTTTTATTAAGTTTGCATCATAATTGTGTAACTTAAATCATACAATGATGGAACAGAAAAATTTATCAGGCTTGAAGCGCGAAGACTTCCAGGCCACAGTACAGGGAAAGAAAACAGATCTCTACACACTTTCAAACGCTTCTGGCGCATGTGTCCAGGTATGCAACTACGGTGGTGCAATCGTTGCCATCATGGTACCCGATAAGGACGGCAATTATGCCAATGTAATCCAGGGCTTCACCAACATCGACGAGCTCGTGAACACTGAGGAAGTATTCCGCTCTACCCTCATCGGTCGCTATGGAAACCGTATCTGCAAGGGTAAGTTCACCATGAACGGCAAGGAGTACAGCTTGGCTCAGAACAATGGTGTGAACCACTTGCATGGTGGTCCTACCGGCTGCCACGCCCGTGTATGGGATGCAGAGCAGGTTAACAATTCAGAGTTAGTTCTCCGCTACACCTTCGCCTACTATGAGGAAGGTTTCCCCGGTGAGTTGCAGATGACCGTGAAGTACTCTTGGTCTGAGGACAACGAGCTGACCATCGACTATCGTGGTACCACCAACAAGAAGACCATCGTGAACATGACTCACCACGCATTCTTCTCACTGACCGGTATTGCCAACCCCACTCCCGACCAGTTGGATTGCGAGTTGCAGATCAATGCAGATTTCTATCTCCCCATCGACGAGACCAGCATCCCCACTGGTGAGATCCTGAAGGTAGAGGGTACTCCTTTCGATTTCCGTGCACCCAAGGTTGTTGGCAAGGAGATCAACGCAGACAACGAGCAGCTCAAGAACGGCGCTGGTTACGACCACAACTACATCCTCAACAAGAAGGAGCCCGGCGAACTCTCATTCGCTGCTAAACTGAAGGAGCCCAAGAGCGGCCGTACACTCGAGACCTGGACCACAGAGCCCGGTTTGCAGTTCTATAGCGGCAACTTCTTGACTGGCGTGAAGGGTCAGCACGACGCTACCTTCCCCAAGCGCAGTGGTTTGTGCTTCGAATCACAGCACTTCCCCGACAGCCCCAACCGTCCTTACTTCCCCAGCTGCATCTTGAAGCCCGGTCAGGTTTATACCTCAAAGACCATCTACAAGTTTGGTGCTGAGTAAAACACTATAAAATCCATCGGTTCCTCCAGAAGAAAGGGGGAGTCGGTGGATTTCTTGCATGACTAACTAACTAACAAATCAAGACAATGACTAAAGAAAAGAATAACGGCAAAATGATTGCCATCGTTACGATGTGCTTCATCTTCGCGATGATCAGTTTCGTAACAAATATGGGCGCCCCCTTTGGTAACATCTGGGGATTCACCTACCCATGGGCCGGTATGATGGGTAATATGATGAACTTTGCCGCATACCTCTTCATGGGTATTCCTGCCGGAAACATGCTGGTAAAATATGGCTACAAAAAGACTGCGCTCATCGCGCTCGTCGTGGGTGTTGTTGGCCTTGCCATCCAGTACACTTCAAGTATATTTGGCGCAGACATTAAAGTCTTTGAATATGACGGACAGATTGTTGCGCTTAACCTTATCATCTACCTCTTGGGTGCATTCATCTGCGGTTTCTGCGTATGTATGCTGAACACCGTGGTTAACCCCATGCTTAACCTGCTCGGTGGTGGTGGCAACAAGGGTAATCAGTATATTCAGATTGGTGGTACGCTGAACTCACTCACCGGTACACTTACTCCTCTGCTCACAGGTATGCTCGTAGGTACCTTGACCAAGGACACTACCATGAGTGCTGTGGCTCCTCTGCTCTTCGTCGGTATGGCTGTATTCACTATTTCATTCTTCATCATCGCTAAGGTAAACATTCCTGAGCCTCAGGCAGAAGTGAAGGAAAAGATCAAAGCAACCAGTCCTCTCAAGTTCCGTCACACAGTTTTGGGTATCATCGCCATATTCTTCTATGTGGGCGTTGAGATTGGTATTCCCGCTGAGTTGAATTTCTACATTTCGAACCTCACAAACGAAAATGGCAAAATCATCGAGGGTGCATCAACTATTGGTGGCTCATTTGCAGCTGCATACTGGTTGCTCATGATGAGTGGACGCTTCCTTAGTTCTTTCATTAGCGGAAAGGTTAGTACAAAAATGCAGATGACCGTAGTTTCAATTCTCGCCATTGCACTTTTGCTCTTCGCAGTATTTATGCCCAGCGACATAACATCTGATTTCAACGGTATTCCTGTACCCATCAAGTGCTTTGCCATTGCTGCTTGCGGCCTTTGTACATCAATCATGTGGGGTGGTATCTTCAACCTCGCAGTAGAAGGCCTTGGCAAGTACACCGCACCTGCTTCAGGTCTGTTTATGACCATGGTAGTGGGTGGTGGCATCATGCCTCTCATCCAGCGTCAGGTGTCACTTCATATCGATCCCATTACAAGTTACTGGGTCATCATCGCCATGGTGGCATACATCTTGTTCTATGCGCTCATTGGTTGCAAGAATGTGAACAAGGATATCAAAGTCGACTAACTCAAATAATAAATAACTAAAAACCTAATACGATTATGAGACTTACAATTGACGACGTAAGAAGCCGCTTCATCAAGCACTTTGATGGAACAACTGGTAGTGTTTATGCCTCTCCCGGCCGTATCAACCTGATTGGAGAGCATACCGATTATAATAATGGATTCGTTTTCCCCGGTGCTGTGCAGCAGGGTATGATTGCAGAGATCAAGCCTAACGGCACTCGCAACGTAAACGCATATTCTATCGACTTGAAGGACAAGGTGACCTTCTCACTCGACGATCCCAAGGGTCCCACCGCAAGCTGGGCACGCTACATCTTCGGTGTATGCCGCGAGATGATGGAGCTGGGTGTTCCCGTTGAAGGTTTCAACACCGCTTTTGCTGGTGATGTGCCTCTGGGTGCTGGTATGTCTTCTTCTGCTGCTCTCGAGAGCTGCTTCGCCTTTGCCATCAACGATTTGTGGGGCGAGAACAAGATTGAGAAGATGGAGTTGGCACGCGTAGGTCAGCGCACCGAGCACAAGTACGTAGGTTGCAACTGCGGTATCATGGACCAGTTTGCCAGCGTACATGGTAAGGCAGGTAGCCTGATGCGTCTTGACTGCCGCAGCGGCGAGTTCGAGTACTTCCCCTGGAACCCCAAGGGCTACAAGCTTGTCCTGGTTAACAGTCAGGTTAAGCACACCTTGGCAGGTTCGCCCTACAACGACCGTCGTCTCAGCTGCGAGCGCGTGGCTGCCGTAATTGCCAAGCACCATGCTGAGGTTGAGACTCTGCGTGACGCCAACTACGAAATGCTTGAGGAGGTTAAGGCAGAGGTTAGCGAAGAGGACTACAAGCGTGCTCGCTACGTCATCGGTGAGGTCGACCGCGTGTTGAAGGTATGCGCAGCCTTGGAAGCTGGTGACTATGAGACCGTGGGTAAGATGATGTACGAAACCCACTATGGCCTGAGCAAGGAGTACGAGGTATCTTGCGAGGAGCTCGACTTCCTGAACGACATCGCTAAGGAAGAGGGTGTTACAGGTTCTCGTATCATGGGCGGCGGCTTTGGCGGTTGCACCATTAACCTGGTGGCAGACGAGTTGTACAGCAACTTCGTGAACAAAGCAAAGACCAAGTTCGCAGAAAAGTATGGCAAGGAGCCCATCATCATTGACGTAGTTATCGGTGATGGTTCTCGTAAGCTCTGCTAATCGACGCACATAGACTATAATAATAAGGAATTAAGGTGGCAAGTCAGGGACTATACATTATTAAATAATGTGTTAATCCTATGCTTTCGACCTTAATTCCTTAGACTGCAAATAGCAAAAACAACAAATCAAATAATATGAAAAAACTATTTAAGACCGCGCTGTTCGTAGCTTCTGCAGCTATGATCGTAGCATGTGCCAAAAAGGACAATGCAACCAGCGCAGACGCCGGACTGAAGTCTGGCCTTAACGCAGCCGACTTTGATACCACCTATGTGGATCCTGTCCGCGGCGAGAAGAAGATTGCACTCTACACACTTACCAACCACAATGGCATGGAGGTGTGTGTCACCAATTTTGGTGGACGTATCGTGAGTGTGGTAGTTCCTGACAAGGATGGCAATCCTACCGACGTGGTATTGGGTTATCCCAGTGCCAAGGATTACTTCCCCGAGAACAACAAGAGCGACTTCGGCTCTTCAGTAGGTCGTTATGCCAACCGCATCAACAAGGGTCAGTTCCCCTTGGGCGACAGCATCATCCAGCTCGAGACCAACAACTACGGCCACATGCTTCACGGCTATCCCCGTGAGTGGATGTACATCCCCTACGATGCAGAACAGCCCGACAGCAGCACCGTCATCCTCTCTCTGACCTCTCCCGATGGTGAGGGTCACTTCCCTGGTGAGGTTAAGGTGACTGTAACCATGAAGCTTACCGATGACAATGCCATCGACATCTGCTACAAGGGTACTACCAACAAGACCACTATCTTGAACATGACTAACCACAGTTACTTCAACCTGAGTGGCGATCCTACCAAGCCCATCACCGACCACATGATGCAGATTAACGCACAGAACTATACTCCTACCGACACCACCTACATGACAACGGGTGAGATTGCTAAGGTAGAGGGTACTTGCTTCGATTTCCGTCAGCCTAAGGCTATCGGTACCGACTTCGGAAAATGCGATGCTATCAAGGCTATCGAGAACGGTGAAGACCATACTGGTTACGACCATAACTGGTGCCTTGACACCTATGCTGACGGCAAGGGTGACGACACCAAGGTTTGTGCTACTGCATGGAGCCCCGTTACTGGCATCCAGCTCGACGTGTACACCAACGAGCCCGGTATCCAGTTCTATAGCGGCAACTTCCAAAATGGTACCGTAGTGGGTAAGAAGGGTATCAAGTATCCCAAGAATGCAGCATTCTGCCTTGAGACACAGAAGTATCCCGATGCACCCAACAAGCCCGAGTGGCCCAGCTGCACCCTCAACCCCGGTGAGGAGTATTATAGCCACTGTATATACAAGTTCTCTATTCACAAGTAATTACTTCTAACTTTAGACAAAGATGAACAGTATATCAGAAGCTATTTCTCAGTCTGGATTCCAGACCGTTGACTTTATTATTCTCGTAGTATATCTCTGCCTCTTGGTAGGTCTGGGTATGTTCTTGAGCCGTTCGAAGAAGGGCGAGGAGAAGAGTGCCACCGACTACTTCCTGGCAGGTAACACACTGACATGGTGGGCAGTAGGTGCCTCACTCATTGCCGCCAACATCTCCGCAGAGCAGTTCATTGGCATGTCGGGTACCGGTTTCAAGGACGGTATCGCTATTGCGGCATACGAGGTTATGGCTGCCGTAACCTTGATTGTGATTGGTAAGTTCCTTCTTCCCATCATGATCAAGCGTAAGATTTTCACCATCCCCCAGTTCCTTCGCGAGCGTTACAACGATGGTGTAGGTCTTGCCTTCTCTGTGCTGTGGTTGTTCCTCTATGTATTCGTCAACTTGACCTCAGTAGCATGGTTGGGTGCTTTGGCCATCGAGCAGATCTTAGGTTTGCAGGATGCCATGCTCTACATCTTCGGTATGGAGATTTCCATGCGTATGGTCATCATCATCGGCCTCTTCCTCATCGCAGGTATCTACTCTATCTACGGCGGTTTGGCATCAGTAGCCTGGACCGACGTAATGCAGGTAGTATTCCTCGTAGGTGGTGGTTTGATTACCGCTTACATCGCATTGTCTGAGATTGGTGACGTAATGGGTAAGGACATTCTGGGTTCTCTGAGTCAGATATTCGGAGAGATGACCACGGGAGACCATGCCACGGACACGCACTTCCACCTTGTCATCCGCGAGTCGTCAAGCCAGGAGGCATTCAACAATGTGCCCGGTATCGCAGCCATCGTGGGTGGTGTATGGTTGACCAACCTGGGTTACTGGGGTTTCAACCAGTACATTATCCAGAAGGGTCTTGCTGCCAAGAACATCGACGAGGCTAAGAAGGGTCTCGTATTCGCTGGTTTCCTGAAGATTTTGATCCCCTTCATCGTGGTTCTTCCCGGTATCTGCGCTTACTACATCTTCGAGATGCATCCCGAGTACATCGATCAGATGGGCTTGAAGGGTGACATCGTACGTTCAGACGACGCTTATCCCTGGTTGATAAGAAACTTTACTCCTGTCGGCATCAAGGGTCTGTCATTCGCAGCCCTCACCGCAGCCATCATCTCTTCTTTGGCATCTATGTTCAACAGTACTTCAACCCTGTTCACCATGGATATCTACAAGAAGTACATCAACCCCAAGGCTAACGACAAGAAGTTGGTTAACGTAGGTCGTCTTACCGCTATTGCAGCTCTTGTGATTGCAGCTATCGCTGTGAAGCCCTTGCTGGGTGGTCTCGACCAGGCATTCCAGTACATTCAGGAGTACTCTGGCTTCATCTATCCCGGTATCATCACCGTATTCGGTTTGGGCTTGCTGTGGAAGCGTGCTTCTTCAAAAGCAGCTGTTTGGACAGCTATCATCACCATCCCCATGGGTGTGCTGTTCAAGTTCACCTTGCCCGACGTTGCCTTCCAGCTGCGTGCAGGCTACATCTTCATCATCCTCGTATGCTTCTTCATCCTGGTATCTTACCTCGACAACAAGTTTGTGAAGGCAGATGCACCTGCTGCCGAGGACAAGGCTGCTATGCTGAAATGGTCTAAGATTTTGGGTACTGCGGGTATCGTCATGATCGTAGCCGCTGTGATTGTCCTCATCATGGGCAAGAGCACCGAGATTACTGCTTACCTCAACGACATAGGCTTCCAGGCATTCATCTTCTTTGGTGTATTGGTTGGTTGCAATGGCGTATGGTTGCGCAGCAATGCCATCGATACCAAGGCTGACAACAAGGCACTTCCCATCGACCTGTCTTTGTTCTCAACCACTCGTGGCTACACCTATGGTACTATCGGTATCATCGCAACAACCCTGTTGCTCTACGTCCTCTTGTGGTAATATAATAACTAATAAGGTATGGGGAACTCAAAAGCCCCATACCTTTCATACCCAAAATAAAAAGAACTTCGACAGAACAAAAGAACGGCAAAAAGACAGGTTTTCTACAGCCATCCTCCGAGGAACCCCCGAGGATGTTCCGTAAAATACGGGGAATGTACGGGAGAACCTTGGGTGATGACAGAAGGCAGAGAAGAGGATTTCAACAAAAATTTCTTTTGTAGTCGTCGAGAAACTTTCGTTAATTAAAAAATTAAAATACAATGTTAGAAGAACTGAAAGAAAAAGTATTCAAAGCTAACCTCGACCTTGTAAAGCAAGGTTTGGTGATCTTCACCTGGGGCAATGTAAGTGGCATTGACCGTGAGAAGGGCCTGGTAGTAATCAAACCCAGTGGTGTTAGCTATGATGACATGAAAGCAAGCGACATGGTTGTGGTTGACCTCAACACCGGAAAAGTAGTAGAGGGTGACCTCAACCCTTCAAGTGACACTCCCACCCACCTTGTGCTATACAGAGCATTCCCCAATATCCAGGGAGTAGTTCATACCCACTCTACCTATGCCACAGCATTTGCCCAGGCAGGTCAGGACATTCCTAACATCGGCACCACACATGCTGACTATTTCTACAAAGCCATCCCCTGCACCCGCGACATGACCAAGGAAGAGGTTGAGGGCGAATATGAGTTGGAGACGGGCAACGTGATTGTTGACGAGATTCTCAACATCCGCAAGATCAATCCCGATCACACTCCTGCAGTCCTTGTGAAGAACCATGGTCCTTTCAGCTGGGGTACATCACCCGACAATGCTGTTTATAATGCAAAGGTTATGGAGCAGGTTGCCAAAATGGCATTCATCAGCTTTAGCGTGAACCCCATGACAACCATGAATCCTCTCCTCGTAGAGAAGCACTATAACCGCAAGCATGGTCCCAATGCCTACTACGGACAAAAGGGACAGAAGCACTAAAATGCTTCGCATTAAATTGAGAATAAATAATTGACAATTTAGCTGACGTGATGATAGATTGCAAACCAGCTAAGATCAAAAGAATAAAATAAACAAATAAAACTAAAAACAATGTTTGAAAATTTGGAAGTATGGTGGCTTTCGGGCACCCAGTTATTATATGGAGAGCAAGTTTTAGGTCAGGTAGATGCACACTCTAACGAGATGATTGCAGGCATCAACGCAAGTGGCAATGTTCCCGTTAAGATTGTTTATAAGGGCACCGTGAAGTCTTCACAAGAGGCAGAGAAGCTGATGAAGGAGGCTAACAGCTGTGAGAATTGCGTAGGTGTAATCACATGGATGCACACCTTCTCTCCCGCTAAGATGTGGATCAAGGGTCTGCAGGCATTGCAGAAGCCTATGTTGCACTTCCACACTCAGTTCAACACCGAGATACCCTGGGGTGAGATCGATATGGACTTCATGAACCTCAACCAGAGTGCTCATGGCGACATCGAGTTCGGTCACGCTTGCACCCGCATGCGCATCAACCGCAAGGTAGTTGCTGGCCACTGGACCAACGAGGAGGCTCAAAAGAAGATTGGTGTATGGGCACGCACAGCAGCTGCTGTAGCTGATGCCAAGAAGGTTCGCTGCTTGATGTTCGGTATGAACATGAACAACGTATCTGTTACCGATGGCGACCGCGTTGAGTTTGAGCAGCGTCTGGGCTACCATGTTGACTACTATCCCGTTTCATCTTTGATGGACTACTTCAAGAAGGTTAATGATGCCGACGTAGAAGCACTTGTT
Organism: Bacteroidaceae bacterium; assembly: GCA_045597585.1. Lineage (GTDB taxonomy): Bacteria > Bacteroidota > Bacteroidia > Bacteroidales > Bacteroidaceae > Physcousia. The sequence continues at coordinate 12,306 of JAZLKL010000039.1, forward strand.
GAGCAATACAAGAAAGAGTACACCATCAAGATTGATGAGAGTGGCGAAGAGGTTTACTGGGAGAAGGTGAAGAACGCTGCCAAGGCAGAGCTTGCTATACGTGCCGTATTGAAGGACGAGGGTGCTACTGCATTCACCACCAACTTCGACGACCTGGGTGATGCAGATATCGACGATCCCAACTTCTGTGGTTTCGACCAGATTCCCGGTCTTGCCTCACAGCGCTTGATGGCAGAGGGTATCGGTTTCGGTGCAGAGGGCGACTGGAAGACCGCATGTCTTTACCGTTCACTCTGGGTAATGAACCAAGGTCTGGCTAAGGGTTGCTCTTTCCTTGAAGACTACACCCTGAACTTTGCCGGCGACAAGAGCTCTTGCCTCCAGAGCCACATGCTCGAGGTTACTCCTCTCATCGCTGTTGACAAGCCCACTCTCGAGGTACACTTCCTCGGCATCGGCATCCGCAAGCAGATGACTGCCCGCCTCGTATTCACCTCTAAGACTGGTATGGGTGTGAAGGCTACCGTGGTTGACCTCGGCAACCGTTTCCGCCTCATCACTCAGGAGGTAGAGTGCATCGAGCCCAAGCCAATGCCCAACCTCCCCGTAGCTTCTGCTCTCTGGATACCCCAGCCCACTTTCGAGATTGGTGCAGCAGCATGGATTCTCGCAGGTGGTACACACCACAGCGCATTCTCTTACGATATCACCGAAGAGTATTGGGAGGACTTCGCTGAGATGACTGGCATCGAGTTCATCGCTATCAACAAGAAGACCAACATCTCAGAGTTCAAGCAGCAGCTTCGCAACAACGAGATCTACTACATGCTGAACAAAGCATTGAGATAATTCATCCACGCAATTCATAAATCATAATGGACCAACCGGTCTGTTATGATTATGAATTGAATAATATTTGTTTAATCCTTCATTTTCAAAACCCATATAAAGCCATAAGTAAGCGAAGTAAGACTAAACACTAAGCTACTTAAAACAATGATGGCAAGAATTTCATTCTGCGCAATAATGGGCGATGAATAATGAAATAAGAATTGACTAAAATGACAGCAAAAGAAACCATCATAGCTGGCAAGGCCATTCTCGGTATCGAGTTTGGTTCTACCCGTATCAAGGCTGTTCTCATCGACCAGGAGAACAAGCCCATAGCACAAGGAAGCCACGAGTGGGAGAACCCACCCGTTGACGGCCTCTGGACCTATAACATCGACCGCATCTGGTATGGTCTGCAGGACTGTTATGCTGACCTTCGCAAGAACGTCATCGCAGAGTATGACTGCGAGATTGAAAATCTGGCTGCCATTGGCATCTCTGCCATGATGCACGGCTACATGGCCTTTGGCAAGGACGAGAAGATCCTCGTGCCCTTCCGCACATGGCGTAACACCAACACAGGTCAGGCTGCTGCCGAACTGTCGAAGCTCTTCAACTATAACATTCCCTTGCGCTGGTCTATCTCTCACCTCTATCAGTGCATCCTGAATGGTGACGAGCATGTAAAGGAGATTACCTATCTCACCACTCTCGCTGGTTACATCCACTGGCGTCTTACTGGCAAGAAGGTACTCGGTGTAGGCGATGCCTCAGGTATGATTCCTGTTGACCCCGCTACCAAGACCTACGACGCAGAGATGGTACAGAAGTTTAACGCACTCATCGAGCCTAAGGGCTACGACTGGAAGCTTGAAGACATCCTGCCTGAAAGTCTTTCAGCAGGTGAGGATGCTGGTAACCTCACCGAGCATGGTGCAGAGCGCCTCGACATCTCTGGCCACCTGAAGTCCGGTTGCCCCATCTGTCCTCCCGAGGGTGATGCAGGTACAGGTATGGTAGCCACCAACGCCGTAAAGCAGCGTACAGGTAACGTCAGCGCTGGTACATCAAGCTTCTCTATGATTGTGCTCGAAAAGCCTCTCTCTAAACCTTACGAGCCCATCGATATGGTAACTACCCCCGACGGTTCTTTGGTGGCCATGGTACATTGCAACAACTGTACCAGTGACATCAACGCATGGGTAGGTCTCTTCAAGGAGTATCAGCAGCTGCTCGGCGTTCCCGTTGACATGAACGAACTTTACGGCAAGCTCTTCAATGCCGCTCTTACTGGCGATGCTGACTGTGGTGGCGTAATGTCATTCAACTACATCTCTGGCGAGCCTATCACCGGCATGCAGGAAGGTCGTCCTATGGTAGTACGTTCGGCTGGCGACAAGTTCAATCTGGCTAACCTCATGCGTGCACACCTGTATGGTGCCATTGCCGTGTTGAAGATTGGTAATGACATTCTGCTGAACGAGGAGAAGATCAAGATTGACCGCATCACGGGTCATGGTGGTTACTTCAAGACAGCAGGTGTAGGTCAGCGCATGTTGGCAGCAGCCCTCAACTCACCCATCTCAGTCATGGAGACTGCTGGTGAAGGTGGGGCATGGGGTATCGCCCTCCTGGCAAGCTACCTTATCAACAAGGGCAACCGCAACCTGGCAGATTGGCTGGAGGACGTTGTATTCGCGGGCAACACTGGCGTTTCCATCGCTCCCACCACCGAGGATGTGGAAGGCTTCAACAAGTACATCGAGAATTACAAGGCTTGTCTGCCCATCGAGGCTGCAGCCGTAACAAACAAGAAATAACTTTAATTTTAACTTCAACAACGAGGAATAACAGAATGAACTGTTTCAACAAGAATCCTATGTTAAAGGATGAGTTTATTCTAAGCACATCAAATGCAAGGACCTAAAACAAGAAAATCTGTTTTCCCGTTGTTATAAAAACTATTCAAATGGCAAATTCAATTGAATTATTGAACAAGGCTGCGAATAACATTCGTATTCTGGCAGCCAGTGCAGTAGAGAAGGCGAAGAGTGGTCACCCCGGTGGTGCCATGGGTGGTGCAGATTTCATCAACGTGCTCTACAGCGAGTATCTGAACTACGACCCCAAGAACCCCGAGTGGGTAGGTCGAGACCGTTTCTTCCTTGACCCCGGTCACATGGCTCCCATGCTGTATTCACAGCTCTGCCTGGCTGGCAAGTTCACTCTCGACGAGTTGGCACAGCTCCGTCAGTGGGGCTCTCCCACCACTGGTCACCCCGAGTATGAAGTGGCACGTGGTATCGAGAACACCTCAGGTCCTCTCGGTCAGGGTCATGCTTACGCTATCGGTGCTGCCATCGCTGCCAAGTTCCTGGCTGCTCACACTGGCAACCCCACCTTCGCTAAGGAGACCATCTACGCTTACATCTCTGATGGTGGTATCCAGGAGGAGGTTTCACAGGGTGGTGCTCGTATCGCAGGTAACCTCGGTTTGGACAACCTCATCATGTTCTACGACTGCAACGACATCCAGCTCTCTACTGAGACCAAGGAAGTAATGAACGAGGACACCGCTGCCAAGTATCGCGCTCAAGGTTGGGAGGTTATCGAGATCAACGGTAACGACGCAGCTCAGATTCGTGCAGCTATCGAGAAGGCAAAGGCTGTAACTGGCAAGCCCACCTTGATTATCGGTAAGTGTATCATGGGTAAGGGTGCTTTGAAGGCTGATGGTAGCTCATACGAGGCTAACTGCAAGACTCACGGTGCTCCTCTCGGTGGCGATGCTTATATCAACACCATTAAGAACTTGGGTGGTGATCCAGAGAATCCATTCCAGATCTTCCCCGAAGTACAGGAGTTGTATGCTAACCGTGCAAAGGAGCTTGAGGCTATCTGCGCTGAGCGTTATGCTGAGGAGAAGGCATGGGCAGACGATAATCCCGAGAAGGCTGCACAGCAGGCTGACTGGTTCAGCGGTAAGGCACCCAAGATTGACAGGAGTGCTTGCACCCAGAAGGACAACGATGCTACCCGTAACGCATCTGCAGCTTGCTTGAGCGTATTGGCAAAGCAGGTTCCCAACATGAACTGTGCTACTGCCGACCTCTCTAACTCAGATAAGACCGATGGTTTCTTGAAGGAGACCAAGGCTCTCACCGCTGGCGACTTCTCAGGCGCATTCTTCCAGGCTGGTGTAGCAGAGTTCACTATGGCTTGCTGCTGCGTAGGTATGGCTCTTCACGGTGGTGTCATCCCCGCTTGCGGTACCTTCTTCGTATTCTCACAGTACATGCTTCCCGTGGTTCGTATGGCTGCCCTCATGCAGTTGCCCGTGAAGTTCATCTGGACTCACGATGCATTCCGTGTAGGTGAGGATGGACCTACCCATGAGCCCGTTGAGCACGAGGCACAGATCCGCTTGATGGAGAAGCTGAAGCGCCACGATGGTAAGAACTCTTGCCTCGTACTCCGTCCTGCTGATGCCAAGGAGACTACTACCGCTTGGGCTATGGCTATGGAGAACATGGAGAGCCCCACAGCGCTCATCCTCTCTCGCCAGAACATCAACAACCTTCCCGAGGGCAACGACTACGAGCAAGCTCGCAAGGGTGGTTACATCGTAGCTGGTTCAGACGAGAATCCCGATGTAGTTTGCGTAGCTACCGGTTCAGAGGTATCTACCCTCATTGCAGGTGCTGAGCTCCTCCGCAAGGATGGTGTTAAGGTTCGTATCGTAAGCGTTCCCTCTGAGGGCGTATTCCGCTGCCAGAGCCTTGAGTATCAGCAGAGCGTTGTTCCCTGTGGTGCCAAGGTATTCGGTATGACCGCTGGTCTTCCCGTTAACCTCCAGGGCTTCCTCATCGGTGCTGATCCCAAGTCAAAGGTATGGGGTCTTGAGAGCTTCGGTTTCTCAGCTCCCTACAAGGTACTCGACGAGAAGCTGGGTTACACAGCAGAAAACGTGTACAACCAGGTTAAGAGCATGCTCTAAGCATTTTCAACTGAAAATAAGTTAATTTGTGATTCTAGATCTTCTAGTTTTTCTAGAATTTCTAGAATCACTTTTTTAATTTAGTGATGGTGAAAAAATAAACTGGTACGATTTAACCTCAGATTTTTGAGATGCTTTTGCTTCATGAAGAGGGCGCGATGCGGGCATCGTAACCGATGAATGAAACAAAAACAGCCATAAAGATGAGTCGTTACCATAAAAAGTTCACATCACAAATCGTACCAAGTTAATTTTTTTCATCACTTAAATAGATATGGAAATAAAGACAGTAGGACTTGCCAGCGATCACGCTGCATTTCCTTTGAAGCAGTTTGTAAAGAAATACCTTGAGGAGAAAGGCATTGAGTATAAGGACTATGGTACCTATACCGAAGACTCATGCAACTATGCCACCTATGGTCATGCTTTGGCCGAAGGTATTGAGAAAGGTGAGGTTTATCCCGGTATAGCTATGTGCGGTAGCGGCGAAGGCATCTCTATGACACTCAACAAGCACCAGAGCATCCGTGCAGGTCTTGTATGGCAACCCGAGATTGCTCACCTTATCCGCGAGCACAACAATGCCAATGTGATCGTATTCCCTGGTCGCTTTATCTCTGAGGAGACATGCCGCCAATGCCTTGATGAGTTCTTCCAGACAGAGTTTGCTGGAGGTCGTCACCAGACACGTATTGACGACATTCCCGTAAAGTAGTCAACAGAGGCGATGATGGACGTCTGAACGAAACACCCACGTCGCTTACAGTTACAATAATACCTGCGGGAATAGTAATGTCAAGTGAAAGAATAGCACAAAGTGATTTTGTAGATTTCATGCTACAAAAGTAACACTTTATTCTTGAATCATGAGGTAAAGCCTCATCTTTCACACATATCATAAAAGCCAACTTAGCCACCACGGACAAGTTGGCTTTTTTTACACAAATCACTACATAATACGCCCTATGACACACATTTCAAACCATAACCTTGCATACTAAAGCCGAAAGTTTGGTTATTTCGACAAATATTTATACTTTTGCAACATAAAATAACCTCAACATAATACGGTTGAATGATAAAGATATAAAACAAAAAAGCATGAAAAAAATCATATCCTTATTTCTGACATTTTGCGCAGCCATTAGTGTCGTGGCTGCACCCGTACAAAACAGAAAACTCACGACAAACCAGTACAGCAGCCAAGCACTCACCTTAGAGCGTATGGATAATGAACTTACTCCCTACTCTCTTCAAGCGGCTCACAGCAGAAATGCGGAATGGTCGTTAACAAGTTATGGTGCAGATGATGACAGCAACCGATACACCGTCACCCTGAATCCAGGAAACGGTTACAGCAGCAAGTCAACATTTACACAAAGTAGCTTCCAGGAGGCCTTAACGCTTCCTGCCTGCACATGTAACATTTCTGGATGGACATTTATTGGTTGGAGTGAGACACTCTTCGAGGAAACCACCACCAAACCCACGGGTCTTTATGCTCAAGGCAGCACCTATGTGCCTATGGCAGACGTCACATTACACGCCGTCTATAAGAAGGCTGCAACAGCTACTGGCAAGAGTGGAAGCTATACGCTCGACTATGCCGACACACAGGTGCAGTCATCCGTAAAAGAATATGGAATAGCAGGCACTTACGTAGGTTTGGCTGACGACACATGGATTATCAAGGCCTACAAAAACAATGGTATGCAAATCAACAAAGGTAAGAACGCATCCATCAAAGTACCCGACTGCCCATCGGAGATTACATCCATCGTGGTAACCGATGCTACTGCCCGTGTGCTCAATTTCTCCGACACTGACTATATCGGTTCCAACAATCCCACCGTGATAGCATCTTCCGAATCCAGCACGAATGCCACAATCGACTTGTCCGGCAAGAATGTCTCTACTGGCTATATCTACACCACCGAGGGTAGCACCGTTATTACCAAAGTGGTTGTCAACTATGGTGGTTCAGCCAGTGCTACCTATGCCACCTACCCTGGAGGAATTCCATGGGCAACTCCCACCATCAGCTTTGGTTTCAGCAAACAAAACATACTTGTGGGTGACACCAACGATACCTTCATCGCAAGTGTGACTGGCAGTACAGGAGAGGTAACCTACACCAGTAGCAACGACGCCGTGGCTACGGTAGGTCAGAAAACGGGACGTGTGGTGGCAAAAGAGCCTGGAACTACCGTCATCACAGCTACCGTTGCTGCCGTGGAGGGCGTAAGCAAGTCTGCCACAGCCAAATACACGCTTACGGTAGCAATGCCCAAACTCAGCAGCATAAACGTGACCACCCCACCTAGTAAAACCACGTATCTTGAAGGCGAGACCTTCAAAAAAGATGGAATGGTAGTTACTGCCACCTACGAGAATGGTTACAAGGAAGAAATAAAGTACGAATACAAGCTTGATCCCACCGAAAGTACACCCCTTACCCCAGCCGATAAGGAGATAAAGGTATCGTTCACCGAGGGTGGCATCACCAAGACTGCTACCATACCCATTACCGTCAACACCGCCCCACGCTACACCGTCACTTTCAATGCCGGAAGCGGAACCTGTAGCACCTTGAAACTTACCGAGGAGGGTTATCAATCTGGCATCACACTTCCTACTGCCACAGGCATCAACAGCGAGTGGAAATTTGCAGGATGGGCAACCTCTTCCACAACTGCTACCGCCACCCGTCCCACCCTCTTTGTGGCTGGTGCCAACTACAAGCCTACTGCCGACATCACCCTTTATGCAGTTTATTCCATGAGCGAATCGACCGGAGGTAACGGCAACTACGAGCTGGTTACCGTTGAACCTGCCGATTGGTCGGGTAATTATCTGATAGCTTACTCAAACAGCATTTTTGCCGATGGTCGTACATCCGGCACAGCAGGTATTGGTTCCGCATCCACCATCGTGAACCCAGGTGACAATCTGGAAGGTAATACCGTGAAGGCAGAATGGGGTGATACCTATCACTTCACACTCTCTGCCGTTGACGGTGGCTATGTCATGCAGACGCAAGATGGGGTTTACAACTACCGTACTGCTAATAGCAATGGTATTGACACATCCAACAACATTGAGAGTGCCCAGAAGTTCCCCATCGTCATTACCTTCAATTCATCCAGCGACATTAGCCTGACGTCAAAGGTCAGCGAAACAAAGAATCCTGTATTCCACTACAACATCTCTGGCAAGATTTTCCGTTTCTATGCCAATGGTGGACAATCCAGCGTCTATCTTTACCGCAAGCAGGGTTCTATTGGCAACGTCACATACGATTCTTCACCCAGTGGGGCAGAGCTCAAAGAGCCAGTCATCGCTTTTGCCACCTCGTCCAACAAATCCATGCTGGTGGGCGACAACTATAACAATTTGGCCAAGGTCACCGGCAGCACAGGAGCCATCAGCTACTCCTCATCAAGTACCAAGGTGGCCACGGTGGATAGCCACACGGGCAAAGTGACCGCTGTAGGCATTGGCGAATCTACCATCACGGCTTATGTCGATGCCGTGCCTGGCGTCAGCAAGGGGGCAAGTGTGAGCTACAAGGTCACCATCACCATGCCTGCACTCACAGGCATCACCGTGTTGCAGAACCCTACCAAAACCACCTATGGCGAGGGTGAGTTGCTCCACAACGCAGGACTTCAGTTGAAGGCAACCTATGCCAATGGGTATAGTCAAACCATCACCGAAGGCTTTACCACGTTGCCTGCCGAAGAGAGTCCTGTGGCTGCCAACACCACGTCCGTTAGCGTGTCCTACACCGAGGGTGGCATCACCCAGAACACCTCTTACAGCATCACGGTGGGCGAACTTCCCAAATATGCAGTCACCTTCATCGTAGAAGGCAAGCAGATGGTTGTTACCCAAGACATTGCCAACACAGGGGTGCTGGCTCCCGAGGTAGCCGATGCCTACACGCTTATCGATGGCAATGAGGTTATCTATACCTTTGCTGGATGGGCTGCCAAGGAAGTGGCCACCGAGACAGTCAACAAACCCACGATGGTTACCTTGACGGATGGAAAGTATCTGCCCAAGGCCGACATAACGCTCTATGCTGTGTTTACCCGTAAAACCGAGACGGCACGAGGCTTCACGCTCAACCTCCTTTACAAGGACAAGACCTACTACGTAGGCAATGCCAATAGTACTAGCAAGCGTTTCGACTCCAGTACCACCGAGGGCATCACCCTGTACTACAGCAATGGTTACCTGTGGTATCTCAATGCTGACGAAAATCCCATCTATGCCTACTTCGACAGTACAAGCGACATCGTGTTCACAAGCAACAAGAGCAACGTCAAGAGCACTTGGGAGATGAATGTCACAGAAGAGGGCGTGGCCACCTTCAAGGCAAGTGAGACACGCTACCTGGCGCTAAACCAATCCTCTACGGGCATCATCCGTGCCTACGGCAGTACGTTCCCCAACCAATGGAACATTACCTACACAGGCGAGAGCAGTTCCATTAGCAGCAACAAGACGTACACCTGCCACCCTGCCATGATTAGCATCGGAGACATTGCTCACTACATCGAGTCATTCAAGTCGAGTGTGGGCAGCAAGGCATATCTGTACAAACTGATTGACCGAATACTTGAGAAATAAACCAATAATCAAACCCATACAATGATGAAAAAGATATTTACAGCAGCTGTTTTGGCATGGTGCTTTGCCACAGCCACAAACGCCCAGATACTTCGCACCACAGTAGCGCAAGGTGAAATAGAAGGTGAGTTACACGAAGGATTTGCCTTGTACAAGGCCATCCCCTACGCCGAACCACCAGTAGGCAACCTGCGCTGGAAGGCTCCCGTACCCAAAAAGCCATGGCAGGGAGTGTACAAGGCAGAGAACTGGGGTGGACGTCCTTTCCAGGAAACCGACCCCAACCAAAATGGTGGAGGCATTGCCATGAGCGAGGATTGTCTGTATCTGTGTGTGGAAACACCTGCCAAGACAAAGGAGGACAAGCTGCCGGTATTTGTCAACATCCATGGCGGTGGGTTCAGCACAGGTTCCTACAGCGGCACGTTGGATTGCTTCTGCCGCGAGGGCATCGTGTACGTAAGCCTTGAATACCGACTGGGTGCATTGGGTTTCATGTCGCATCCCGAACTGGAGAAGGAATCTGAGAATGGCATCACGGGCAACTATGGCATCTATGACCAGATTTGCGCCCTGCGATGGATTCACGACAACATAGCCAGCTTTGGAGGCGACCCAGAGAAGATTACCATCTGTGGAGAGTCGGCTGGTGGTATGTCGGTCAGCATACTATGCGCCTCACCCCTCTGCAAGGGCTTGTTCCGTGGTGCCATCAGCGAGAGTGGAAGTAACCACACTCCCATCACCAAGAAAGGCGACCTTGTCTTTGATGCCGGCACCTCAAACCTCTACTACAAAGAAGCTGAGCAGACAGGTCTTGACTTCCAGAAAAGACTGAACTGCAAGAATATGAAGCAACTCCGCAAGGTAAGTGCCGAAGAGTTGGTCAAGCAAACCCGAGGTTGGGAGTTCTGGCCCGTAATGGATGGCGTGGCCATCGTGGACGACCTGTACAAGCTGTACGAGGCAGGCACCTACAACGACGTGAACGTCATAGCGGGTTACAACTCCGACGAGGGTAGCCTCTTCATAAATCAGATGAAGATGGACGACTACAACAAGATGATGGATAAGTTCGGAGAGTTCTCTGCCAAGGCACGCGAGAGCTACCCAGCCACCAACGACACAGAGGCGACTTATGCCGCTCAGGACATGTTCCGCGACGTTGCCTTCGGATGGGGCACATGGGCATGGGGTAATCTGCAGTCAAAGACTGGCAAAGGAAAGTTCTACATGTACTACTTTGCACAATCCTCACAGAACACGCTGCGCAAGGGCACACGTGGTGCCACCCACGTGGCCGAGATGCCTTTCATCTACGACTGGCATTGGGGCGAGATGACTGACATCGATACGCACATGGCACAAATCATGCCGCAGTACTGGATTAACTTCGTCAAGTATGGCGATCCCAATGCCAATGGTCTTCCCTACTGGACAACCTACGAGAAGGGCAAACCTACTGTGATGACTATGCAGAACGGCTTCATGCTTACTCCCGCACCCAACCAGAAGCAGATGGACTTCTGGGAAGAGGCATTTTACAAACTCAGAACGGAGAAATAAGCGTCAGCTTACAAGTCAGCAAGACAACGAGTCAATAAGTCAAAGAGCGAAGAAAGAACACACCACGACCCCCTTCATCTTCAAGAGGTCTTCTGTGCCCCCCCCCCCCTCGCGCGCCTCTTGGGGAGGCGGCTCGGGGGAGGGGCTCTCACATTCTCATTTTGCCTTGGCTTTTTGCTTCTTGGCTTATCAAAAAGCAAAAGTTACTGAGGCAACCTCACAAGGCGCAGACCTTGGCCGTAGTAGCGGTAGTAGCGGTACGCGCCGACAACGTCTGAGTAGAAGTCAAGGTAGTACGCGTAGCCCGAAAAGCTCGAATCAGGCGAAGAAGACCAATAGTAGCCCCAGCTCTCTGCATTGCTGAAGCTCGAACCATTGCGGTCGCCAGCAGCAGGCAGACAAACCAGGCCAAGGGAACTCAGCTCATCGAGGGTGTATGATGCTTTCAAGGTACCACTAAAGCCGTCAGGGGCTATGATCAGGCAATTCTTCTTGTCGCCTACGGTCACGCCATACTTGCGAAGGTTAGTGGCATTGGTGCGGCTGCGGATGAGGTAATCCCACTCTGACTGGCTCAGGGCAAAGCAGCCACTCGTGCCATCCACAGTGAGGGGATTGTCCTCACCACAGAAGAACGAGTCGCTGGTGCTCTGGCTTGAGTAGCTGTAACTTTGTGCGTATGGCATGTAGTTGGCATTGCCACTCTGATAGTCCTTGCTACTAGTAGTTTGTAAAGTCTAAAAAGTTACTAAACAAGCAGCTTTACCAGCAATTAACCAGAGCGCTTATTTGTAGTAAAAAAGTTTATTAACACACTGAATAACAAAGCTTTACACTCGCATATATCAGATATTTTTTGT